>JAVBRL010000096.1:0-3954 GCA_031547985.1 Synergistaceae bacterium | reverse complement strand
CGTTGTAGCCGCCGATGCGGCGCAGCGCCTCGCGCAGGATGTTCGCTTTGGCCGCAAGCTGCCCGGCGTAATCGAAGTGTTGCCACGCGCACGAGCCGCAGCTGTCCGCGTGCGGGCAGAGAGGGACGACGCGGTGCGGCGAAGGGGTCACAATCTCGAGCGTTTCGGCGCGGGCGTAATTTTTTTTGCGCAGTGCCACGCGCGCGCGGACGCGCTCGCCCGGTAGCGCACCGCGAACGAAGACGACGAATGAGGACGAGCCGCCGGCATCATATCTCGCGACGCCGTCGCCTTCGTTCGTGAGATTCGTGATTTCGAGTTCGAGGAGCGGTCGAGCATTTTCTTCAACATGCGTGCGACATTTCATTTTTTGAGTATACCAAAATATCCAAACGGCAAAGACAAATAAAAGCCCCGCTTTCGGATACATGTCGCATCGAAAAGCGGGGCTTTGATTTTTTTACGACCGTTTGCTTTTAGGCCTGGTTCGTCATTGCGTTTTCGGCACGGCCGCCACGCGGCGGGATTGCACGAAAAGCGCGCCCGCGAGGCCCACGATACCGATCATATCGGTCACCGTTTCCGGAATGATCAGGCAAATGGCCACCGCGGCGAATACGAAGCGCAGCCAGACCGGCACGGTCCCACGCCAGTAACCGATGATGGCGATTCCCAGCGACGTCGCGCCGGCAGCACAGGTAAAAAAGACGATCGCGATCTGGGGAACGCTCCCCAGGCCGAGCAGCCCCGGGTTGTACACGAAAACGAACGGAATCAAAAACAGCACGAGCGCGAGCCGCACCGCTTCGATGCCCGTTTCCCACAGCCCCGTCTTCGCGATCCCCGCCGCCGTATATGACGCGATCGCGACGGGTGGAGTGATCATCGACATGTTCGCGAAATAGAAGATGAACATATGCGCCACAAGGGGTTCGATGCCGAGGTTCTGCATGGCGGGGGCCAGCAGGACGGCGCTCATGATGTAGGCGGCGCTCGTGGGCATTCCCATGCCCATGATGATGATCATCACGGTCGAAAGCAAGAGCGCGAGCAGGAGGTTGCCAGCGGAAAGCTCGGCGATCAGCGCGCTGAAGCGAAGCCCTAGGCCGGTGTAGACCACCTCGCCGATTACGATACCCGCGATGGCGCACGGCAGCGTGACGATCACGCAGCTTTTCGCCCCGTCGATCGCCATCGTCAGAATCTGTTTGATCGACAGCCGCGTGTCTTTTCGAAGTTGGCAGAGCACGATCAAAGAGAGCGTCGACATGAGCGACGAATACATGAGCGAACGCCCGAACGCGATCAGTGCCACGAGCACGACGATCGGCAAAAACAGATGCGCGTAGCTTTTGATGACCGCGATCTGCTCGTCTTTATCGACGTGTTCGACCGGGATCGCCTGCTTGCTCGCGTCGAGGTGCACGGCCCAGAAAAGCGAGCCCACGTAGATGATCGACGGCAGGATCGCGCAGAGGATGATCTTGAAATACGACACACCCAGCATATCAGCCATGATGAAGGCCGACGCTCCCATCACCGGCGGGATCAGCTGTCCGCCCGTTCCCGCCGTCGCCAGCAGCGCGGCGCTGAAAACGGGCTTGAAACCCGCGCGCTCCATCAGAGGATAGGTGATGATTCCGACCGAGGCCACGTTGGCCGCCGCGCTGCCGCTAATCATGCCGAAAAGCCCCGAGGCGATGATCGAGGCCTTCCCCGCCCCGCCGACCGATTTGCGCGTGGCGTATTTCGCCACGGCCACGAAGAGCTTGCCGGCCGGCGTCGCGGCTAGGAACGCGCCGAAGATCATGAAGTAAAAAATCGTGTCCGAAGACGCCGCGATGGGGCTCGAAAAAATACCGGAGGACGTCATCGTCTGGTTTTCGATGAACGTGTCGAGCGTCACTTCCGGGTGTCCCAGGATGCCCGGCAGATCTTTGCCGAAAAAACTGTACGCCATGAAGATCAAAGCGATGATCGTCATCGACCACCCCAGGGAACGCCGCCCCGCTTCGAGCATCAGAACGATAAAAGCGATGCTGAGGACGATATCCGCTTGCGTCAGGCTGTCGACGAAGGGAAGCCGCGTCTCGATCCGCTCGGAATTGAAAAGGACGTAAAGCATATACGCGGCGATGACCGCGGCGCATGCGAGGTCGACGGCGAGCGAAAATTTCGGTTTATCCGCTGCGGCCGGTTTGGCGAGAAAGACGAGCAGCAGCGCCATACCGACGTGCAGCGGACGGATCATCATGCCCGAAACCGGGGTGAAGGCCGCGTAGATCTGGCCTATCACCCACAGCAGGGCCACACAGGAGATGAGGGATTTGCGTAAAGTCGCCTCCAAGTTAAAAAACCTCTCTCAATCCGGGGACTACTTCAGCAGTCCCGTTTCCTTGTAGTACTTAATCGCGCCGGGATGGAGCGGCACGCCGCCGAAGTTCTTCGGGTTCGCGGCTTCCTTGGGGTTGAAATCGGAAAACGCCTTGTGCCCCTTCACCAGAGCTTCTTTATTTTCAACGAGCGCCTTGGTGATTTTGTACGCCGTGTCGTCGTCGAGCCTGTCCGTCACGGTGACCATCGAGCGGTATCCGGGCAGTTTGAGCGCTTTGGACTGTCCCTTGAAGCTGTCAGCCGGTAGCGTGGACTGGCTGTAGCCGTACTTGTTGAGGTAGTCGAGCGTCTTCTGCTCGAGCCCCAGGAGGTCGATTTTACCGGTCACGGCGAGTTCGGTGAACGTCGGCTGCCCTTGCGAAAGCGCCTGGATGAAGATGTCGCAGCGGCCGTCCTTCATGGCGTTCGTGACGGCTTCGAAGTCGGTATGCTCGACCGATCCGCCCCATTTTTTGATGTCGTCGTAGGAAAAACCGCACGCCTCGAGAACCTGTGCCGCAGAAGCCTCGCCGGTCGTGCCGCGCTGGATGGTCATGAGGCGGAGTTTCGGCTTCTTCGCAGCGAGTTCTTCGAGCGAACCGATGCCGCTACCCTTGCGGACCGCGATGCCGACGTAAAACTGGTCCAGCCCGCCGACGAGCGCGCGGATGTTTTTGATCGGTTTTTCGAACAGAACGGTGCCGTCGTAAGCCCACTTGGCGTTGTTGTCCATCGTGAGGGCGATATTCATCTTCTCCTCGCCGAGCAGTTTGAGGTTGCCGATCCCGCCGGCGATGGGAGAGGCGTCGATCTTGATGTCCGGATAAGCGGTGCGGACGACGTCGGCGATGCAGGCGGCCTGGACGTACCACGTGCTTCCGACCTTATTGGAGCCGATCTTGAGCTCTTGAGTCGCGGCGAAAGCCGCGCTTGCGAGGACAAACAGGCAAAACAGACCAAAAACCGTCAACAACGCGCGCAACTTCGTGGATCCTTTCATTGCAATACCCCTCCTCAGATTTTTTTGTTTTTGTTCGCGTTTTTGTCGCGAGCTCAATACGAGTACGGCAGCCCTTTTTCCTTCGCGTTTTCGATCCAGCGCGGGATGGGGGGAACCAGTTTATCCTGCGAGAGAACCGGCATTTCGATCAATACGGGTCCTTGAATCGCGAGAGCCTGGTCGAGCGTGGCGGAAATTTTCTTCGGGTCGTCGAGCTTGAACCCTTTGATGCCGAACCCCTCGGCGATTTTCGTGTAATCGTTCTGGCCGAAGTCCGTGGCGAATTGGCCGGCGCGATAAACGTGCTCCATCTCCCCCTTGATCCAGCCGAAGACGTTGTTGTTGAAAAGAATCATCTTGATGTTCAGCCCGAGGCGGCTCACCGTCTCGAGCTCGCCGCACACGAAATGAAAGCTTCCGTCGCCGCACATCGCGAAGACCGTGTGATCGGGATGCGCCACGGCGACGCCGACCGCCGCCGGAATCGAGTAACCGAGCGCGCCCATCGAGTAGTTGGAGAACATCATGCGCCCGGGCTTGCGTTGAGTGAGGTAGGCGGCCGCATAGATGCTGCCCACGCC
>JAVBRL010000146.1:0-10100 GCA_031547985.1 Synergistaceae bacterium | reverse complement strand
TGACGTTCAGGATATCGGCGAAGCGCTTGACCTGATCGAGGATCATCCGAAGATCCTGCTCATTTCGAACGTCCCCGTTCATGGCAAGGGGATCGAAATGGCCACGCCCGAGGAGTGCGCACAGATCCTGGCGTAGGGCGTTTTGTGTTTTTAGGTTTTTGAATGTGGGTGCAGGGAGCAAGCTCCCTGCATTTTTTATATTTATTTTATTTTTGCTGTTTTTAGCCCTATTCCTCGAGCGCCTGGGCGAGCAGCGTAGGGAGCTTACCCAGGATGTTTCCGCCACCCCAAGCGCGGGGGTCTAGGACATACCAGTCGGGTCGGTGCCCGCTTTCCTCGAGCAGGGGGGCCATCCGCGCGGTCCAGTTTTCGGCGCTCGCCAGAGCGGCGGCCCACGGAAGGAGCGTTTCGAAAAGCCGGGTATCCTCCGGGGGGCGGTTTTGCATCTCCTGGCGAACTCGCTCTGGTGCGGTGAAGTAATCGCGCAGGGAGTCGATTTGTTTTCGCAGCTCGCGCCCCGCTTCTTTGGGAAACGCCGCGCGTGCGCAGAATGCGGGGACGGCAGCGGCGGAAAAAAGACAACTCACGGCGACGAGCGGCTCCTCTCCAAGTGCCAGCGTTGCGGCGACCCCGGCGGCAAGCAAAAGCAACGCCAGCACGGCCAGACCCAAAAGTTTGCCGGCGCGTATCTTGCGTCTTCGCCGGTTGCCCGATACGTCTGGAGCCTGTCGCAACAAGAGCAAAAAACCGGCGCTCAAAAAAGCGGAGCAGGCGAACGAAAGCGCCCCGGCGAGCGGTTCGCCGCTCACGTAGCCGATCGGCAAAAACAGCGCCGTGATGGCGAAGCTCGTTGCCCACAGGGGGAGGTTGCTTTTGACGAACGCACGCGACTCCTTGCGGTAGGCGCGCGATAAATACTCGAGCATCGCCGGCGTTCCGTCGCCGGAGGGGATGGGCCACGGCAGCGGCAGTTTTTCCAGCTTTTCGAACAGGGCTCGTTGCGAGGGGAAAAGCGTGGCGCGATCCTCGGATGTGTTCGGGCCTACTGTTACGCGGTAGCGGCGGTATCCGGTCGATTCGATGCGCAGGTGCCCCTTGATCGCTAGGTCCGTGATCTCGATGACGAGGCAGAGCGTGTCTGCGGCGCGGCGTTCGAAATAGCGGGCGAAGCCGGCCGACGTGCCGGGAAGAGGGCCGAAGGTCGGCGCGGTGCCGGACTCAGGGCCGGCCAAAGCGTTCGCACGTGTTGCGAGCCGGTGCACGCGCAGGTAATAAAGCCCCAGCAACAGTGGGACCAGAAAGAACGAAAAGACGGAAAACGGGTATGGGAGTATTCCTGCGATTTTTGCGAACCCCGCAAACGGCGACATCCTTTCTTGGGTCCCCCCTTGTCCTCGAGCATGGTCGGAAGTTACGATAACGAAACTTCGATAATAAAATAAAGACGATGGACGCCAAGGCCACTTTATAACAAAATAACAAAAAACGCGTTTTTTTCAAAATAAGGGGGTGACGGGTTGGAGCGGCTCGAGCTTTACATTACGGTGAACTCGCCTGGCGAAATCGCCGGATGGCTGGTCCCCGTCCTCAGGGAGGTCTTGATCCGCGCCCGCGGCCGGCACAAGCGGATTACGATCGTCACACTGCCGTGTCAGTACGCGAGCGGAAAGGAGAGCTTTTTCGCCTCGCGCATTGAAGGTGTTGACCGCGTTGTCTCCTTATGGCGGGCGTTCGGCGAAAAACCGGGGTCGCAGAGCGCGCGGGTCGTGTTGTTGCACCTCGGGGGGGAGCCGTTTTTGTCGCTTCTTTTGGCGCGCCGATTGGGGGCCGAATTTTTCATCTACAGCTCGCGCCCGCGCTTTACGTTCTGGCCGCGGGCCGTGGAACATTACTTCGTGCCGGACGAACAGGCGGTCGCGCGCTTTGCCGACGCGTTCGTGCCTGCGGAGCGCATGACGGTGACGGGGCATTTGGTTTTCGACAGCGTCTGCCTGCGGCAAAATCACGACGAAGCGTGCAGCTACCTCGGTCTTGAACCGGGGCGTCCGCTGGTCGCGTTTTTGGCGGGCAGCCGCCCGTTCGAATACCGCGAGGGGCTGCCGTTTCTCGTGCGTGTGGCACAAGAGGTGCTGGAGGCGTTTCCGGACCACGGGGCGGTCTTTCCCATTGCGCCGACCGTGGACGAGTTGCTTCTGAGGCAGGGGCTCGAGGCCGAAGGGATCGCTTTTCGCGGGAGTGAGCGTGTTCTCGAAGTCGACGTTGGAGGCGGACGATGGGCGCGGCTCGAACGCCACTTCGGGATGGAGGTGGTTCAATGCTGCCGGCTCGCCGTGGCGTTTCCGGGGACGAACAACCTGCAGATCGCGTGTGTGCATGTGCCGCTTCTGGTCGTGATCCCCCTGAACAAGGCCGAGGAGATTCCCCTGGACGGTCTGCTCGGTAACATCCCGCTGTGGGTTCCGGGGTGGAGGTCCTTGAAGCGCCGGCTGATTCGCACTTGGAGTGAACGTCGCCCCTATTTGAGCCTGCCGAACGTCTTCGCGCGGCAGCCGATTTGCCCCGAGCTGCGGGGGGTGCTCTCCCCCGGTGACGTGGCGAAAAAAACGATCGAAATGCTTCGCAACCCCGCCCAGCTCGACCGGATCAGCCGCGATTTTTGGACGCTCACGCATAAGCGCGGGGCAGCCGTGCGTGTCGCGAGGCGTCTTGTTGACGGGGCGAATCGGGTATAATGCGGGTTGTATTCCACCACATGCGATCAGTAAAGATGAAAAGGTTGTGCTCAGGGTGAAAAAAGAGCGAAAGGGAAAAGAAGAGAGAGAAAACAATTTCCTTGGCAAAGTGGAAAAAAGGTTTGCAGGGCTTTTTCGGCGGCAGAAGGGTTGGGTTTTCATCGTCGTGATCGCGGTGGCAACGGTCGTACTGCAGCTTTCGTTCGGAGCGTTCATGGAGCGACTGTCGTCCGACCAGCAGCAAGATATGACGCGCGTTCTCGCACGGCAGTACCTGGAGCAGCTGCGCGCGACGCTCAAGTTCTGGATCGAGGGGGAGCTGCGTGTCGTGGAGGACCTGAGCGCGAACGCGAGCATCGTCGCGCTGCTTCGCGACCCCGGCAACCTCGCACTACAGAATGCGGCTCGCGAGGAGATCGAATCGGTGCACAACCACCGTCCGTACTACACGGTCATCTCGATCGTCCCCTCCATTCCGGGGGGCAAGACGGTTCGCGCGCTTAAAAACGATCACTACGTTCCGATCGGCAACAAATACGTGCTCGTCGATTCGCTGGGCGGTTACGCCGTAGGGCTCGACATCACGGGGTTCAGCTATTGTGAAGCCATCTTCTCCGGTACGCGGCTGCACATTTCAGAGGCGAAGAAAAACGCCATGCCGCGAAAACCGCCCGTCGTCATGATCAGCGCCCGCATCGAAGACGAAGGCAAGTTCCTCGGAATGATCTGTTTCGGCATCAACCTGGAGTACTTTTCCAACCGTTTCATCGACCGACAAATCTTCGGGGGCAGCGCTTACGCGTGCATCGTGGACGACCGTTACTACATCATCGCGCATCGCGATCCGGATTATATCCTGAACGAGTCGCGTCGGCGGACGCTTGCGCCGATGTTGGAGGCTGCTTCGGACTCCCCGCAGTCGTTCGTTCCCTATACGAGCCACGAGGGACAGCAACGCGAGATCATGCTCGCACCGTTCGAGATCGACAACGTCGTGATGGAGAACCAATGGTACGTCGCCGTATACAAGGAGCAAGGAGCGATTGTCGAAGGCGGCGACGTTTCGTTCGGCCCCACGAATATCTTCACGTTCACGCTCTATTCCGTTGCGGTGACGACGATCCTCGTCCTGCTGATCGGCGCCGTGATGATGCGTTCCGTGAACGAAGAGCGCCGCAAAGCCCAAGCTGCGAACGAGGTGCTCGACACGATCAGCCAGACGGACGCGCTCACGGGGCTCAAAAACCGCCGTTTCTACGAAAGCCGCGTTGAGGAGTACGAAAAGGACCGCGTCATGCCGCTGGCGGTCATTGCGTTCGACCTCGACGGACTCAAGATGATCAACGACTCCATCGGGCACACCAGCGGTGACAAAATGCTCGTCGACGCCGCGCGACTGCTCCAGAACAACGTTCCGGCCGACGCCGTGCTCTCGCGCACGGGGGGCGACGAATTCACGGCGATCCTCCCCGGCATGGGGCGGCTCGAAGCCGAAGTCGTCCGCAACAAGATCCTGGCGGAACAGGAGCAGTTCAACCGCGAGACGACGGAGATCCCCGTCTACATCTCCATTGGTGTCGCGGCGCGGGAGAACGCGTTCATCCCGATCGGCGAGCTCTACAAGGAAGCCGACGAGGTCATGTACCGCAGCAAGAGCGTCAACCGCCGCAAAGTCCGGCGGGTATTGTTCCAGATCACGGAAAACAAGCTCGAACGGCTCGACTTCTTCGACCAAGGACACGTCGACCACCTGTTGCGGATGATGCGCACGTTCGCCGACGCGCTCCCCTCCATGCCGATCAATTGGGAGCACATGCGCCTGCTTGCGCGTTACCACGATATCGGCAAAGTCGGCATCGCCTCGGAGATCTTGAGCAAATCCACGCCTTTAAGCCACGAGGAGCGCCGCGAGATCGACCGACACTCCGACATCGGTTTTCACATCGCCATGATGACGCCCGATATCGCGCCGATCGGCACGCTGATCTTAGGACACCATGACCGTTGGGACGGGCAGGGCAACCCCATGGAGACGAAAGGCTCGCGCATTCCGATCGAGTGCCGCCTGTTCGCCATCTTCGACGCCTACGACGCCATGACCGACAAACGTCCCTACCGCCCGCAACCGCCGGGGCGTGACGCCGCGTTCGTCGAGCTGCGCCGCTACGCGGGAAGCCAGTTCGACCCCGACTTGGTCGAGGAGTTTGTCCGCGTCGAACGGGCCAAGGAGTTTGCCGACTTCACGAACCCCTCGAGCTCCGACGCGCCGCCTGCGCCCGACCCCGACGACGAGAGGGCGTGAGGCGGCAGCGTTAAAGGCACTTCTTCCGCCATCGCGCCGCGCATTCGCGCGCCACGCTGCCATCTTCCTCGGTGAGGAAGGCGCAAGCAGGAGAAATTTTTTACCGTCGGGGGATCGGATTCGGTCTCCCCGGCAATTTTTTAGCCGGGGCCCAGCGGCTTTAAGGTTCAACGACCCTGGGACCCGGCTTAAAATCATACCGGGGCGACGAAAAGAGGTCTTTGCCTGTCATGGCGCGGAGGGCGGCATGCCGCCCTCCTCGCAATGACAGTTCGCCTGTACCTCTCCCCTGTCTCCGGGTGCCCTTGCGCTCCCCCGCCCTATTCCGTAAACTTATCGCATGGGGAAATGAAAGATCCAATATGCGGGGGGGGGGGGATTCATGTGTGGATTTTAAGGCAGCCACGCAGGCGGGGTGATTTTTCTCGTCTGATTCTGTTGACGGTTTTCGTTTTGCTCGTTTCTTTCGTCGGTTTGGGGACTGCGGAGGCGGTGGAGGTGACGATATCCGGAGATCGCGTTGTAGGAGGGGTTTTCGCCGGAAAAACGGGAACCAACCTTGGGAACGCGATAGAAGGTAATGGCATTACCGCTAACAGTATCACGAAGATTGCCATTGCGACAGGCGATGGCTACGCGTTGGTCTCCGCCGATTTCAAGTACCTGCGTGACAATGCGAGCACGAACCTGGTCTCCGTGGACATCTCGGCCGCCAGCGTGGACGGGGGGAGCTTGCCGGAGGATGCGTTTAACAATAATCCCGGTCCATTCAGCAACCTGACGACGGTACAGTTGCCGGCGACCCTGACGCACATCGGGTACAGGGCGTTTCGGCATTGCGCGAGCTTGGCGCTCACGGCCCTGCCGGCGAACTTGACGAGCATCGGGGGCGATGCGTTTTCGAATTGCACGAGCCTGGCGCTCACGGCCCTGCCGACGAACTTGACGCACCTCGGGGACAGTGCGTTTTGGAGTTGCACAAGCCTTTCGGGAACAATGACGTTGCCGAACGGATTGTCCTTGATTGGAGTGAACCCCTTCGGTTACTGCAATGCCTTGACGGCGTTCGGTGGGACCCCTGGGGGAGGTTTTTCCATCGTGGACGGCGTTCTCTACGGCGACAGCCAAACGGAGCTGGTCGCCTACCCCGCCGGGAAGACGGGGGACTCTTTCACCGTGCCTTCCACCGTGGCGACCATCGGGCTTACTGCTTTCGCTGGTTGCACATCTCTGACCGGTGTCACGTTCCCCGCGAGCGTGACGAGCATCGGAATCCTTGCGTTTCAGGGCTGCACGGGCCTGACGAGCGTGTCCCTGCCCACGAACTTGACGACCCTCCGTGATGGGGTTTTCACGGATTGCAAATCCCTGGCCAGCGTCACACTCCCTGTGGGCCTGACGAGCATCGGAGGCATTGCGTTTCAGGGCTGCAAATCCCTGGCCAGTGTCACGCTCCCCGCGAGCGTGACGAGCATCGGAGACGATGCGTTTCAGGGCTGCACGAGCCTGACGAGCGTGACGGTGCTGGCGCCTAACCCGCCGTCGCTGGGAGCGGATGCTTTGACGGGAACTCCCGCGAACCTGGTGATCTACGTCCCGGCGGCGAGCGTGAACACTTACAAAGCGGCCTGGCCTGCTTATGCGGGCCGGATTCAAGCGTACATCCCTCCCCCCGCGCCGCCTGCGCCACCGTCGTCGAACACGCTGCCCTCGAACGTGCGGATCGCGGTCGACGGCACGACGTACCGCGCCGAGCAAACGGAGACGATATTCACGATCACGGTGCCGTACGGCACGGACGTTTCAAGTCTCGACGTCGCGGGCAACCTGCCCGCAGGGGCGAAAAGCGACCCCAAGCTGCCCGCGAAACACGACTTCACGCAAGGCCCGCTCACGCTCACCGTGACGGCGGAGGACGGCACGAAGGCCACGTACACGGTGAACGTGATCGTGTCGAGCCCCGACCAGCCGACGGAAAAACAATATTTCACGTTCAACGTGAACGACTGCGAAGTGATCGCCACGCAAAACGCCGACGGCACGTGGCTGGTTAAAATCCGCCTGCCGTTCGCGGGCGGCGCGGACCCCGCGCTGTTGTCGGCGGTCAAAGCCTACCTGACGAACCTGGGCCTGACGGACCTGTATTACAGTTGGGTCGACGCGCAAGGCAACGCGACGCCGGTGACGGCCATGAAGGCCACAGCCCCGTATCTGGAGATCGGCGGCACGGCTCCCGACCGCGATGCGTTCAAAAACGGCGCGATCACGTCGATTCAGTACAAACTCACGGGCGACGACACGATCTACGTGCAGACGTTCGCGAACGGCGGCATAAAACTGTCTGCGATGCCCGGCTTCCCGCAGGCGAGCCCGAGCGGCGGCGGAAGCAGCAGCGGCTGCGACGCGGGGTTTGGGGCTGTCGCGGCAGTGATGATGCTTTGCGTGGTGGGGTGTAGGAAACGGAAATAATTCACGGTTCTTTGTTCGCGGCGTAGGGGCCGCCGCCTTCGGCGGCCCGTTTTTTCACGCACGCCGCATCTGCAACGGGTCGCCGAGGGCGGCGCCCCCTACTCAAAAATCATATTTATCGCCGGGGGGATCTAATGGGTCTCCCCTGCAATTTTTAGCCGGGGCCCAGCGGCTTTAAGGTTCAACGACACTGGGCCCCGGCTGAAAATGGACTGCACCCCAAAACCCGGACAGTAAAAATATGCCCCCGTTGTGAGAAACTCAATAAACGAACGGAGGTGTTTTTTATGGGGGATGAGCAAGCAGTAATAGAGCGCCGACAAGCAATTGTTAATCGGCGTGCAAAAATGATCCAGTAAAAAAGGTAATCGGCGCGTAAAAGAGATCCACTGTATAAACTTTCTCGAGAATGATTGCTGTTCTCGGGAGGCAGAAGGGATGTTGACAGTGGAGACGATCTGCAAAGTTCGGCTGTCGCTTGCTCGTGGGGAGAGCATGCGCCAGGTGGCGAAGAAATACCGCATGAGCCGCAATACGGTCAAGAAGGTTTCCACAAGCGAGGCGACAGCGTTCAAGTATGCCAAGAGGAAACCCAGATATCCGATGCTCGGCGCGTATATCGAACGTTTGGAGGCAATCGCGAAGGTTGAGTCGGAACTACCATTCAGGAGGCGACGAACGGGCAAACAGATCTTCGAAATGTTGCAGCGCGAGGGATACGGCGGGGCTACGACGCTGTCCGCAGGTATCTCAAGGCCTTTCGAGTGAAAGAAGTGCCGTTGGTGGAGGCTTACGTTCCGCTCGCTTTCGCCCTGGGAGAGGCCTTTCAGTTCGACTGGAGCGACGAGGTTGTGGAGCTCGCCGGTGCGTGCGTCACGGTGAGCGTGGCACAGTTCCGCCTCTGTCATAGTCGCATGCGCTATTGTCGCGCGTATCCTCGTAAGGAGTTGTCGATGGTTATCGACGCACACATCCGAGCACACAATTTTTTCGGGGGTCTTTGCGCAAGGGGGATCTACGACAACCCGAAGACCGTGGTAACGCGTATTGGACGTGGCAAAGAGAGAGATTACAACGAGCGGTTCATGCAGCTCGCCTCCTTCTACCTTTTCGAGCCGGAAGCCTGCACGCCGGCGGCAGGGTGGGAAAAGGGGCAGGTCGAGAATCAGGTTAAGACGAATCGGCAAAACGTGTTCGTTCCACGGCTCTGCTTCGCGAATTTCTCCGAACTGAACGCTCATCTTGAGGAACAGATGCTCATTCAAGCGCGTAACAACCGCCATCCGGAGTTCGTCGATTTGACGGTTTGGGAAGCGTTTCAGAAAGAACGCCCGTATCTCTGCGTTCAGGCAAGGTCGTTCGATGGCTACTCAACGGCCGAAAGACGGGCAAGTTCGCAGTGCTTGGTCCATTACGAGCGTAACAGCTACAGCGTTCCCTGCGAATACGCGGGGCGTCACGTCACGGTGAGAGTGTATGCGGATCGCCTCGTCATCGCCGTCGATGGAGTGAGCGTCGCGTCGCACAACCGCTCATTCGGATCGGGAGAGCATATTCTGGACCCCCTACATTATCTACCGCTTTTGTCACGCAAACCCGGCGCGCTGCACAACGGACGTCCATTCCAGAACTGGGAACTCCCGGATTCTATACGAATGGCCTGGAATATTCTGCGCAAGCATTCCGATTGGGACAAACAGATGAGCGGGATTCTTGCCGCAATTCCACTTCACGGCATGGAAGCGGTAGGCGTTGCGTGCGAACTCGCCATTGAGGAACGCGCGGTGAACTCAAACGTCATTCTTAATCATCTCCATCGATTGGTGGAGGCGCCCTGCGCGAAGGAAGTTCCCATGATCTCCGAAAGACTGACTCTCCGCATTCCACCCGTGGCAAATTGTTCTGCCTACGACAGGCTCAGGGAATCCGTGGAGGTAGGCGCATGTTGAGGGAAGCGATATTGGAGCGTTTGGATGCGTTGCGTCTCCCTGGGATGCGCGCAGCCTACGACGAATTGTCTGCGACAACGCAGAAACGAGGTGATACGCCGGAGAAATTTCTACTTTCTCTTCTCGAGGCCGAAACGGCTGAACGAGAAGGACGAAGCCTCCGATACCGTCTTGGACAAGCACGATTCCCTATACAGAAAGAGCTCGAGAACTTTGATTTTTCTGCAAGCCCTGTGGATTCTTCTCTCATCATGCGTTTGAGTGGAGGAGGTTTTGTTGAAGCAAAATCGAATGTGGTCTTCGTCGGTGGATCGGGGACAGGCAAATCACATTTGGCAACAGCGATAAGTATGGCGTTGTTGCGACGGAAAAAGAAGGTCCGTTTCTTCGGCGCGGTTGATCTGGTCAATCTGCTGGAACAGGAGAAGATGGCCGGTAAAGGTGGGCGGCTAGCAACGGGACTTTGTCGATTCGACCGCGTTGTCCTCGACGAACTCGGCTATCTGCCTTTCTCACGCAACGGCGGGCAACTGCTCTTCCACGTCCTGTCGAAACTTTACGAGACGACGAGTGTGATATTCACGACGAACCTCTCCTTCGGAGAGTGGACGCAGGTATTCCACGATCCTAAAATGACGACCGCGTTGC
>JAVBRL010000244.1:0-14887 GCA_031547985.1 Synergistaceae bacterium | reverse complement strand
TTTTGAATCCCATCGACGCTCTGAAGTACGAATAGTAAAATAAAAATATCAAAACGTATCCCCAAAAAGGAGTGATCCGAAGATGTACGAAGTCGTTTTCATCCGTCACGGAGAGAGTTCCTGGAATAAGGAAAATCGCTTCACCGGCTGGACCGACGTGCCCCTTTCCGAGCGCGGCACGGCCGAGGCGAAAAGCGGGGGCGAGCTGCTCCTTAAAGAAGGATTTTCGTTCGACCTGGCGTTCACGTCCGTCTTAAAGCGCGCGATCAAGACGCTCTGGCTCGTGCTCGAGGAGATGGACCTGATGTGGATCCCGGCCCGCCATTCCTGGCGGCTCAACGAGCGCCACTACGGCGCGCTGCAGGGGCTGAATAAGGCCGAGACGGCCGCGAAGTACGGCGACGAGCAGGTGAAGATCTGGCGCCGCAGCTACGACACGCGCCCGCCGCTACTGGAAAAAAGCGACCCGCGCCACCCGTCGCACGACCCGCGTTACGCGGACCTGCCGCCGGGAGATCTGCCGGACGGCGAATGCCTGGCCGACACGGTAGCGCGTGCCGTCCCGTATTGGGAAAGCGAGATCGTTCCGCAGATCCGCGCCGGGCGCCGCGTGGTCGTGGCGGCACACGGAAACAGCCTGCGCGCGCTGGTGAAGTACCTCGACGACGTCTCCGAAAAAGACATCCTCGAACTCAACATCCCCACGGGCGTGCCTCTGGTCTATACGCTCGACGAGGAGATGAGGCCGCGCACGCACCGCTACCTGGGCGACCCCGAGGCGATTGCCCGCGCACAGGCGGCTGTGGCGAACCAGGGCAAGGCGAAGTAACGGACGGAAAGGTCGCAATGTGAGCGCAGACGGGGAGCCTTCGCTTTTTAGGGGTTCCCCGTTTTTTTATGCGCGTTTTGCGAGGACGAGCTTCGAGTAGAAAAACGCCGCGAGCGTGGTTCCCGTGCCCGCCAGGATGTAGAGGGGGTTTGGCGTCAAACAGGCGATTCCCGCGGCGGCGAGTACGCCGCGTAGCCAGAGAGGGATAGGTGTCTTGATATACCCCATCCACATGTAGGCGAACGCGCAGACGGCGCCGACGCCGCTTAGGGCTGCCCACGCGTTGACGGCCGCGGATCCTTGCATCAAAAGGCCCGGGTCGAAGCAGAACGCGTAGGGGACGATGAAGGCGAGAAACCCGAGCTGCATGGCCTGGAAGCCGGTGCGGTTGGGGTTCGACCCGGCGATGGAGCTCGCCGCATAGGCCGCCAGGGCGACGGGGGGAGTGATGTTCGAGATGATGGCGTAGTAGAAGACGAACAGGTGCGCCGCCAAGGGGATGAAGCCCAGCTTGACGAGGATCGGCGCACCGAGCGCGGCCGCGAGGATGTAGGCGCCGGTTGTGGGAAGTCCCATGCCGAGCAGGATCGACACGAACATAACTAAAATAAGCGCCAGCAAGCGGGAGTCGCCCGCGAACGCGATCACGAAGCTCACGAGCTTGCCACCGATGCCTGTGAGCGAGACGGCCCCCAGGACGATGCCCGCGCTCGCGCAGGCCACGCAGACGAGCGGAATTCCGCGCGAGCCGGACTGTACGGCGTCGATGACGTCGCGAACGCCCATCCCCGGGTTGAAGCGTGCGGTGGCCAGCAGCAAGCCGCCGAAGAGGACGAACGTCGCGGTGCCGGAAAGCCGGCTCAACAGGTCGGGCACGGCGGCGAAGGCGACGGCGAGCAGTGCCGTCGCGCAGGCCGCTATGATCGCCCGTTTTTTGCGTTTCGCATCCAACCCGTGGAACTCGAAGAACGACACGAACCAGGCGAGGCAGATCCCGATCAGCGCCGCGCGCATCGGCGTGTACCCCACGAGCAGGAAGTAGACGAGCCCCACGATCGGCGCCGCCATGTACAGGCGCGCGAGGACGCTTTTTTTCGAGGGGAGATCCGCCGCATCGAGCCCTTTGAGTCCCGTTTTGAGCGCGCGCAGCCGCACCATCAAAAACACCGCGCCGTAGTAGAGCAGCGCCGGGAAGATGGCGGCGATCATGATATCGCGGTATTGCAACCCGAGGAACGAGGCCATGAGAAACGCTCCCGCGCCCATCACCGGCGGCATCAGCTGCCCGCCGGAGCTGGCGACCGCCTCGACGGCGCCGGCGAAATACGGTTCGTAGCCGATTTTCTTCATCAGGGGGATCGTGAACGTGCCGGTGCCGTAGACGTTGGCCACGGCCGATCCACTGATGGAGCCGAACAGGCAGGAGCTCAAAACGGCGATCTGGGCGGGGCCGCCGGGGGCCTGTCCCGTGAAAGTCTGCGCGACGTCCATGAACCACGACCCCGCGCCGCTTTTTTCCAGGAAGCCGCCGAAGATGAGGAAGATCATGACGAACGTCGCCGACACGCCGATGGGCATGGAGTAGATCCCCTCGTCGGTCAGGTAGAGGTGCTCGATCACTTCGGCGTACGAGAACTCGAGCCCCTGCATGATGCCGCTCAGTTTGTAGCCGTAGAGCATGTAGAGCGCGGCGAGAAGCGCGATCAGGGCCAGAGGCAGTCCGACGATACGCCGCGTTCCCTCGAGCAGGAAGATCACGAGGAGCGTCCCCAGCACGACTTGCGCGGTGGTGAGCGGGTCGACCTGCTGGATACGCTCGGTGATCAGTGTGTAGTTGACGACCCCGTAAATGCCGGGGATCATGGAAGCGGCGGCCAAGATCCAGTCGTAAAGGGGGACTCGGTCTTGGGGTGCGCGTTTCGCCACGGGATAGAGGACGAACGCCAGCGGCAGGATCCACGTCAGGTGGAGCGTCCGTTGCAAGTAGGCCTCGAAATTCCCGGCGGCCGCCGTGTAAAGATGAAAAACGCCCATCGCCAGGATATAGATGTAGACGATTTTCCCCTGGAGTCCCGCGAGCTTCCTCATCGTCGCCTCACCTCCCTGAGGTCAAGAGAAAACGAAGGGGTGCGTTTGGGCTCCCCTTCGTTTCGGTGTGCTTAAAGAGTCGTGGCTATTTTTTTGCGACCTCTTTCCAGAATTTCACGGAACCGGGATGCGACGGGACCTTGCTCGGCAGCGCGGACTTGGGGTCGAGTTCGTTCATGTCCTTGACCGCGCTCGCGAGCGCCGTCTTGTTCTGCCACATCGTCTTGTTGAGTTCGTAGACCAGCGACTCGGGGAGGTCCTGGCGGATGACGATGCACGTATAGTCGCCCACCGTTTTGACGGGAGTCTTGACGCTCTTGTACGTGCCCGGCTCGACGGTGAACGTAACGGTGCCGTACGCGTTTGCGAGCGCGTCGAGCGCTTTGGTTTCGACCGGCAGGATCACGATGTCGACTTTGCTCTCGATGTTCATGACGATCGAGGCGATGCGGCCGACCGAGAACGCGAAGCAGTCGAGGTGGTTATCCGCCAGCAGGTCGGCTCCCCCATCGTACGAGGCGTATTCGATCGAGCCGTTCCAGTTCTTGAACTCCTTTTTGTAGTCGATGCCGTAGCCTTTGTCGAAGAGCGCCTTGACCACGAATTCGGAGGCCGTTCCGGGCTTCAGGGTCGCGAAGCGAATGGGGAGCTTCTTGGCGACGATGTCCCCCACGGATTTGATGGCGTGTTTTTCCGCGTAGTCCTTGCGCATGATGAAATACGTGTACTGCGTGTAGAGATTGGCCATGATGACCGCGTTTTTCACCGGTTTGCCCTCGAAATCGGCCTCTCCCTTGATTGCCGCGCCCAGCAGCGACGTGACGGAAAAGCCGAAATCGCCCTTTTTGACGCCCGCGTTGATGATGTTCGACACGCCGCCGCCCGAACTGCTCGTCGTCTGCGGAAGCTTGGCGGCCGTCCACGTGTCGGCTAAGGCTGTTCCCAGGGCGAACCAATTTCCTCCCGGCGGCCCCGACATGAAGCGAAGCTGGCTCGGCCACCCCGCCCTGTCGGCGGCCATTGCCGATGAGCCCGCTGCGAGGATGAAAAGTGCAACGAAAAACAGCAAAACTGCCTTGAACCGTGAAGTATGCTTCGAGTTTCTCGACATGAGTATCTCCCCCTCTTTGTGGATGTCGCAAAGCCGCTTCCGTTATCGAGAAGCGGTTTTGCGTTTTTGAAGTGCGCCGCGCGGCGGTGCGAGGGTGATTTTGAAGGTTGCCAAAACGCGTGCGCAAAACCGCAGATTCGTTTGGCTGAGATTTTAAACAAAGATCCCTTTATAATCATTATCCTTTTCTTCATTTAAAATGTCAATAATTATTATTTGTTTTTTCTATGCAAGACGCCTTGTCCCCTGCGGAGATGAAGCTCGTGACGAAAAAACGCCCCGCGCGGCGAAGGTTCAAAGTCATTGAGAGGCGCTTTTTGACGGTTTGACGTGTGTACCCTATCCACTCCCGGCGTGCTTGCTATAATGCCCGCAAGCGATGATGAGGGCGTATGAGGGAGGGCTACACATGGAATATCTGGACGCGTTGATCGAGTTTTACGGCCTGGGTTCCCAGCAGGGGCCGGGTGACGCGGAGTGCACGCGGCGCGCTTTCGAGCTGCTGGGTGAGTTGCCGCGGAGTATCCGTATCCTCGACATCGGTTGCGGTCCCGGCCTGCAGACCGCGCAGCTCGCGGCTCTGGCCCCGGCGAGTGAGCTCGTGGCCGTCGACACGCACGGTTTTTTCGAGCGGGCGTTCAAGGAGAACGTCTCGCGGTACGGGCTGCGCGACCGGGTCGCGTTTTTCACGGCGAGTGCGCTCGAGCTGCCCTTTAGGCCCGACGAGTTCGATCTGGTCTGGTCGGAGGGGGCGGCGTACATGGTGGGCTTCTTGCAGGCGATTCGCGAGTGGGGGCGCTGGCTCAAAACGGGCGGATTTCTCACGGCGTCCGAGCTCTCGTGGCTTCGCGGCGATGTGCCCGAAGAGCTTGCGGACTACTGGACGCGGCAATATCCCGAGATGGACACGATCTCGGCTAAGATCGCGATGCTCGAAAAAAACGGCTACGCCCCCATGGGGCATTTCGTGCTGCCGGAGCATGCGCTCGTGCGGAATTTCTACCAGCCGCTCCAAGCGAAAAAAAGTGATTTTCTGCGGCGTTTCGCGCTTTCGCCGGTCTGCTGCGAAGTTGTCGAGGAGTTCGAGCGCGAAGTCGCCCTTTACGAACGCTACAGCGCCTATTACGGTTACGTCTTCTATTTGGCGAAAAAAATCTAGGAGGCTTGCTCTTGCAAAGGGGGAGGAGTTGGGCTAGATTGCACTCATGAAAAATGCGACAAACGCCTTCAAACCCCTAAACCCGCAAACGAACGGGGCAAACTTCATATCTCGATCGCCTCGCGTCGTCCGTTACGCGCTTGGGGTCGCTGCGCTCGTCCTTGCGCTTGTCGCGGCACCGCTTCAGGTGCAGGCGATCACGCGTGGAGAGTTGATGGCGCGTTTTCTCGACGAGCTCGCCCTGACGACGCTTTCCCAGGAGCCCGCAGCGACGCTCGCGCTGCCGGTGGATGTCCCGCCGGATCACCCCCACGCCGGTGCGCTCGCGCGCGCCATGAAGTACGGCTTCATTCCGTCCGGAACGACGTTTTTGCCGGACGAGACCGTCTTGAAGCGGGAGGGGCTTTTGATGGCCCTGCACGCGATGGGGTGGGGGTTCGAGGCGAACCTCGTGCAGCAGCTCGACTCGCTGCCGGACCTCGCGGGGTCTGGCGATCCGCTGCTTTTCATGGCGGCGGAGATCAAGCCGCGACCGCCGGAGCCGCTACTGACGGAAGGGGACGCTCCCTTGGCCGACGAAGAAGCCGCTCTTTTAGTGCAATGGCTGGGCCGTTGCCGTGGCGGCGTGATCTGGAACCAGGTCTTCAGCTGGGAGGGAACCGACCTCGTCGTCTATCGCCAGGGTATGGGAAAACCGGGCAGCGAGACGGGGTACGGCCAGCAGGAGCCGCTTTACATCGCGGCGGTCGGCGCGCATGCCGACAGAATCTCCACGCGGATCGCGCTCGCGCGCGAGCAGGGTGTCCCGCGGCTGCCGCTTTCGGCCATCGTCGGTGCTTACGACGGGGTGATCGGGGCGATCAACGGCGGCTACTTCAGCTCGTCGGGCGGGATCATCGGCACGCTCATGGTCGACGGGAAAAACCTCAACATGTCGCAGGCCGGCCGCTCGACCGTGGGGTTTTCAGAGGCGGGGCAGATCGTCTTCGCGCTGCCCGGGCAGCCCTTTCCGTTCGATCGCTGCACCGAGGCGCTGCAGGGTGGGCCGATGCTGATCGCGAACGGGCGCGCCACGACCGACAACGAAGGCATTCATCGCACGGTGCTCGAAAAGAGGCATCCCCGGACGCTCGTGGGGATCGACGGCACGCGCGTGCTCTGGGCCGTGATCGACGGGCGCAACACCATGCACAGCACGGGAGCCACGATGGAGGAAACGCGCAACATCGCGCGCTCGCTCGGTTTTCGAACCGCGCTCAACCTCGACGGCGGCGGCTCAACGACGCTCTGGTGGCGGGGCATCATGGTCAATCGCCCCTCGGACGGAAAAGAGCGCCCCATCCCCTACGCCATCCTCATGATGCCGCACGGACAGACGCCCCGCCCTCTTCCGTCGCCGATGGTCGTGCCGGCTGTTCAGGCGTTTCCCACGGAAGAAAACTCGCCATACCGCGAATATTGATTTTGTGAATTCTCTTAATTGATGGCGTTCAATCCCAGGTCGAGTTCGTTGTGGACCGTTCTGGAACTTTGCTGAAGCCTGTTCGGGTCGACGGGTGAAAGGTACCTTTCGATGTATTGCAGAAACGGCATCGGCTTGGCGCAGTAGTAGCCTTGCGCGAGGTCGCAACCGATCTCGCGCAGGAAATCGAGCTGGCTTTTGTTCTCGACCCCTTCGCAGACGACGGTGATTTCCAGGTCTTTGCTCATGTTGATGATGTTTCGCAGGATTTTTTTACTCTTGTCGGAGATGTCCGACTCTTTCAGGAAGTCCTTGTCGATCTTGAGCGTGTCCACGGGAAGTTCGCGCAGCGTATTGAGCGAGGAATAGCCGCTTCCGAAATCGTCGAGCGAGATCGAAAATCCGAGCGCCTTGACGTTCTTGATGAGGGCGAGCATCCGCGCGTGGTCTTCCTCCATGATGCTCTCGGTGACCTCCAGGTCGATGTATTTGTGCGGTATCGGGAACTCTTTCGCCAGTTTGTTCAGACGGTCCAGGTAGTGGGGGAAAAGCAGGGTCGCTTTCGACTGGTTCACGGAGATCGGGTGGACCGGCCTGCCTGCCGCCAAGTCGTGGTGAATGTTGCGGAAAACGAAGGAGAGCACGAAGAAATCGATCTCCACGATGAATCCGTTGCGTTCGAACAGGGGGATGAACGCTCCCGGCTGGAGAAGCCCGAGTTCTTCGGAGTGCCAGCGGACCAGCGCCTCGCCGCAGCAGCAGGTGCCGTTCGAGAGGCTGTATTTGGGCTGGACGTAAACGTGAAACTCCTCTTTGGACAAAGCGTAGATCATGTTAGTTTCGATACGGCGCTCCATTTCCACCTGCTCCTTCAGTTTCTCGTCGTAGACGGCGACGTTCGATTTGGGATCGGCCTTGGCGATCCTGAGCGCCAAAAGCGCATTGTCGTGCATTTCCCGGATCGGTTTTTTGAAATCAGTGATCGTGTAGACGCCGAAGTTGAAAGTGACCAGGGAAAGGTATTGTTTGCCGAGGTGATTCGCGATCTCGGCTCGCAGCCTGGCGTTCAGCTCCTCCACGTGGACGTCTTTGTTCTTCGCGACGAGGGAGAAATGATCGATCCCGTTGTAGATCCCGCAGAGGTCGTTTTGCTTCAATGTCCGGCCGATTGCGCGCAGCAGTTGGTCCCCGATGCGCCGGCCGAACATATTGTTGAAGCGGCTGAAGAAGGCGACATCGAGGCAGATCAGGCAGCATCCCTCGTTCGCGTTTTCGGCGTCCTCCAGGAATTTTTTGACGATATCCTCGGCCAGTTCGCTTTCCATATGGAATCCGTTCAACAGCCCCGTCAAGGGGTCGGTCAGGTTTCCCTGCCGGTTGTTTTTGGCGTTTGTCCTGCGTTTTTTCAGCGCCCACCTCGCGAGGAAAAGGAACAGGAACAGCTGGACCATGAAGGAACTCCATGCGAGGTAGAAAAGCCGCGAGTAGAACGGCACGATGTTTTGGATCGGAACGTCGCTCGCGACGAACCACCCCATCGAGGAGGGCAGGCGGGAGAAGGCGGCGGAGTCGCCCCAGAAACCCGTCATCTTTACGAGGAATCCTTCCTCATTATCGAGGAAGCTTCTCATTGCCTTTAAGAAATTGTCTCGCATGAAGCGCGTGTCCGCCAAGGCCACCTTTCCCTTGGCGGCGATCGGTTTCCCGCGTTCATCGAAGAGGGTCAGGGCGCTGCCTGGATTGGCGCAGTTCACGAGCAGCCTGTTCGTGAAGTCGCTGACGACCCAGGAGCACCCGACGAAATATTCGCCGTTGCGGCCGCCGCCTCCGGTGTCCAGCGGGACGATGATGCAGACACCTGTTTCCAGGAAGCTGGCAAAACGAGCGAGTGCGACGCCGCCCGTTGCAGCCATTTCGAGAATTGCGGTCTCCTTTTGATTGATCCTCGCGGTCTGGCCGTTGGGGAGGTGGCAGGTGCCGTCTTTGTCGATGGCGAAGAAATAGCGGTCGGGGGCTGCAACGTTCATCCGGATGAGCATGGGGATAAGGGACTCCGGGCCTGAGACAACCTCTTTCCGGTATGTCGCCGCCAAAAAGTTGATATGGCGGGCCTGAAATGCGATGTTCTCTTCTACTTGCGTGCGCGTCGACTCGGTCCAGCGCAGGAGGAGTTCGCGAGAGGAGCCCTTCATCAATTGGTGCAGGAGGATGGAGTAGAACAGCGTCAGGCTGAGAGAGATGCCCGCAATGAGCATATATAAGGTGATATTCTTGTCCTTCATGAAAAGCCCGCCTCCCTGCGGTTCGTGTGAATTGGATGACGGAATAAGCGCGTATGCGTCCTCGTGTGCGTTTTAGAGTTCCCTGTTCTCCTTCATCTGTCTTTTCCGTTCATACATGTCGCGGTCCGCGAGATTGATCAGCCCATACAGGTCGTTGTCCCCCTTTCCACTGATGTGGTAGCCGGCGGCGAAGCTGATCTTGTCGATGTCGTCGAGGTAGAAGAGGTTGTGCGCGACGACTTTCGCGCTGACGCGGGCCAAGAAATCCTCCACGCCCCTTTCGTCGATGTTTTTGAAAAGAGCCAGGAATTCGTCGCCGCCGTATCGGGCGACGAAACCGAAAGGCTGGGATTCGCTTTTCAGGATATTCGCGAAAGAGACGATGATCTGGTCTCCTTCCTGACGCCCCCGGATGTCGTTCGCCTTCTTCAAGTTGTTCATATCGAACATCACGGCGGCGAGAGAGCCCTTGGGCGGGTTTTGGATGTATTCCTGGATTTTTCTCTCGCAACTGGCCCGGTTGGGCATTTGCGTCAGCGTGTCGATGTAGGCGAGGCGCCCCAAAAGATCCGCCCGCCGCTTGAGCCCCAGGGTCCGCAGGTAGTTGACCGAGGCGCCCGCCATGAAGATGACGAAAAGGACCAGTGCTCCGATGAGGAGTTTTTTCGAGGTAGCGATCTGTTTTTCCGCGTATGTTTCCGCCGAGGAGGCGGCGCGGTCCACCAGCTCGAAGTACTGTTCGCTCATGTGGTAGAGCTCCCAGACCCCCTGTCCCGCGCGGACCCGTTTGATCTCGCTCTTCATGCGTTCCCACTCTTCGCTGACCTGCGTCATGTCGTTCTGAAAGGCTTTGTCCCGCAGGGCGATCGATTTATGGGAGCCGTCGCCGAATCTCAGCTCCCGGATGATCGAGTCGAGGCGCTTGATCAGAAGCTCGTCGGGGTTCCCCTGCATTTCCTTTTTGATCAGGCGCTGCGTCGCGCCGCGGACGATGCCCGTGTAGTTGATGACGCGCGCGTTTCCCTGGAGCTGGTCGATCGACATCAAAGAGACGATGCTCATGCCAAGGAACAGCAGCACCATGAAAGCGATCGCAATGTATTCTTTTTTGACGGATAGGTTTTTAGAAGTTTCTTTGAACATCGTTTTCCCAACCTTGCAAAAGGAAAAATAAACTCAGGGGCGGCGTGAAATCATGCCGTCCAGCATATGAGAAATTTTCTGTCGGTGGAATGCATTCGTTCGGGGCGCGACCGAATAACGTTGGCGGGGAACTCCCGCGCACAACGGATCGCTCTTCGTCGGGTGGGGAGAACGATCCCGGCCCCGATTCGGAGCTTGTTTATCATATCACATATTTTCGAAAATTGAACCCGGTTTCAAAAAAAATTTATTTTATTGTTTTTGTTTTGTTTTGCGGAGTTGAAATTTGCCGATGACGAGCGTCCCTTCGAACAGCAGGTAGAGCGGGACGCCGAGCAGGACCTGAGAGATCACGTCCGGGGGGGTGCAGACGGCGGCGAGAAAAAAAAGCAGTAGAACGACATGCGGGCGGTAACGGGCGACCCGTTGCGGCGTCGTCACGCCGAGGGCGAAAAGCACCAGCAGGAAAATCGGCATCTGGAGCAGCAACCCCGCCCCGAGCAGCAGCCCCGCGAGCAACGACAGGTATTCGCGGAGTCCCCAGAGTGCCTGTATGCCGTCACCTTCGGCGAATCGGAGAAAAAAACGCAGTGCGAGCGGAGCGATGAAACGATATGCCGCCGCCGCCCCCGTGAGAAAAAGTGTCGGAATGGTCACTGAAAGCACGGCGGTATAACGACGTTCGCTCTTTTTTAGGCCCGGCCAGACGAACAGCCCCGCCTGCAGCACGAAAAAAGGCGCCGTCGCCACCATCGCAGCCCACGCCGCCAGGTGCAGGTAGGCCATGAACTTGTCGGCCGGCGCGAACGTGTAGAGCTTCGCCCCCAAGTGCGCGACCGGGGCGGTCAAAAACGCGGCGATCCGGTCCGCCACGGCGAACGCCGCTAGAAATGCCGCGAAGAAAATAGCCAGCACCGCAATGACCCGGCGGCGCAATTCCTCCAGGTGCTCCTGCCAGCCGTCGTCGCCGCCCAAACTCTCCGGAGCGTCAGGAGGGCTTTTCTTCGTCATCCTTTCCCTGCAGGTCTTTCGTCCCGTTCAAGGCCGATTTGAACTCGCGGATCGCGTCTCCGGCGGCGCGCCCCACCTCGGGCAAACGCTTGGCGCCGAACAGAACGAGCGCGAGGATGATCAGTAACGCGATTTCCCCCATGCCTAAGCTCACAGTGTCAACCCCTTTCCTTTAAAAACTCTGGGGCGCCGCCCCAGACCCCGCGAGGGGACTCGTCCCCTCGACCCCATTCTAAAAGCCTAAAAGGGAAAATCCTGCGTGCCGGGCAGCGGCGGCAAGCCGCCGTCGCCCTGTTGCGTCGGGCGTATGCCCGGCGTGCGCGTCTGCTCCTCCACACCCTCGATTTCGAACGCGAGCGGGTCGGCCGGGCAGGCGTTCAGGCACGCGCCGCAGCCGATGCAGTAGTCCGGATCGAACACGGGGATCGTGAGGGCTGGAGAGCCCTCCAGCGGTTCCATGCGCAGCGCCCGTGTGGGGCAGACCTCGGCGCAGGCGCCGCAAGCCTGCCGTTGCGTGATCACGACGCAATCCTCGCGGTTGAAAAACGTCCGTGCCACGCGGACCGTGCGCTTTTCCTCCACTCGGAGCCGCGCGATCGCCCCCGTGGGGCAGGCCTCGCCGCAGGCGACGCAGTTGTACTGGCAGTAGCCGTTCGAATAGTCGAGCCGCGGCTGTGTAGAGCGCGCCGTTTTGACGATCCCCACGGGACAGACGGCCACGCACGCCTGGCACGACACGCAGCGCGCCGCGAAGCGGCGCGGTGTGCCGGCCCCCGGCGGCAGGATCGGCACGTCCGCGAATGCCGTCCGCCCCGGTGGCAGCACGCGGTCGGCCAGTTCCCCGATCTTGCGGCTTCCCAGGTAGACCCCCCCCGAAAAAAGCGCAAAGCCGCTCCCTATGAATTTGAGGGCGTTCGACAAAAACGTCCTTCGCGTCGCGTTGGCGGCCGCGCTTCGCGCGGGCGCGCCGTAGCGAAAACAGCCCGCGCCGCAGGCGGCGGCGCAGCTTACACAGAGTACGCAGCGTTCGGTGTCGATCCGGCGGGCACGCGCGTCGACGCAGTTCATAGGACACGCGCGTTCGCAGGCGCCGCACGAGACGCACTCCTCCCGCGTGAAGCGCATGCCGAATGGGGCCACGTGGGCGAAAAGCCCCAGCGTGACCCCCACGGGGCACCAGTCGCAGAAGCGGCGACCCCGAAAAAGCGCGAACAGCAGGATGAAAGCGAACGGAACGAGAAAAAGCGGTGACGTGTCGCCCGCCAGGCCGTTCACGAACACTTGCGCGCTCGCGCGCACGCCGCGGCCGAAATTGGAGATCGGGTCGAGCGCGAACGCGAACGGTGCCACCCCCAGCGCGATTCCCAGGCCCGCCAGCATGGGCGTGAGATAGCGGACGTTCCAGGGACGCACGAACTTTGTCCCCTTGAAAATCCGCAGCTTTCGCGGTGTGGGAAAAGCGCGCAAAAAGCGCCAGAAAAATTCCTGCAGCGTTCCCATCGGGCACAGGACCGAGCAGTAGACGCGCCCGAGCAGCAGTGTCGTCGCGATCGCCGCGACGACCCAGGCGAAAAACGCCCCGCCGCGCACGAGCGCCGTCGAAAACTGCCCCTGCATCAAAGCCTCGAAAAGCTCGCCGCGCGCGGCTTCGGGCGGGGCGCAGAAGAAATAGGTAAAAAGCGCGCCTACGGCCAAGGCGGCCGTGCCGCGCGCGAGCGAGCAGATCCGGTAGAACTTCGTGGTGGGGCGTTTGGCGCGTGCCCCCGCGTTCGCTTCGGGCATTGCCTTAGAGCGCGATGCGCTCGATCTTGAGCTTGGAGAGGTCCGTGGTGCCGAACCCCGCAGCCGCCGCCAGGCGGATGTGCTCGATCTCGCCCGCCTTGCGCCCCAGCATCATCGAGGCGGCCGTGTCGGCGGCGGCGATGTCGGTCGAGAGGATCTGCGACCCCATCGCAACCACATCGTCCGGCGATCCGCCCCTCGGTCCGTGCCGCGCGACCACGCGGTAGGCGTCGATCACGTTCAGGTCCGGTTTTTTGGCGTGTAAAAAGTCGGCGATGCAGCTTTGCAACCCCTGTGCGTGGTACGTCCGCCGGTCCCACACGCACCCCATCAGGTTTTTGATCGAGATGCTGACGCCCGCTCCGCCGTGGTGTTTGAGCACCGGCACGCTGATCAGCACGTCGCACTCGAGCAGCGACTCGTGGATCTGCATTTCTTTCAGCGTCTTGCCCGCGACGGAGATTTTTTGGTAGTAGCCCTCTTTTTCGGCGGGTGCGTACTGGGCGCCCGAACTGGCGATGGCCGCTCCCAGCCCGCTCGTTTTACGCGTGCTTTCCCAGTATTCGATCGAGTGGTCCATCACGAGCACGCGGCTCGCTCCGGCGTCACGGCAGTGCTTCACCACCCGTGCCACCAGTTCGGGGGACGTGTTGGCCGCGCCCGCCTCCGAGACGTCCCACGACATGTTGGGCTTGATCACGACGGTTTGGCCCTTCTTGACGAAGCGCTCCATGCCGCCCAAGGTCTGGATCCCGCGGTCGAACATGGCGCTCGGCGAACCGCCCTTTAAGGCCACCAGGTCCGGGGTGTTTCGCGCCTCCGCCGCGAGCGCGCCCTCTACGGCGCCTCGCAGCCCCTTCGGCAAAAAGAGGACTCCCGCCCCTAGCCCCAGCGCCGCGGATTTCTTTAAAAACTCGCGTCTGTCCATGCCGACCGCCTCCTTATGTGTTTATTTTGGAAATGATCGATTTATTATAGAGGCATGGGCGACGAGGGGGACAACGCAAAAATACACAAAACGAACGGCCGGGAGCATCGAGCGAATTTCTATTCCGTCATTGCGAGGAGGCGTAGTCTACCAGGAGTTTCGTACACGCCGGAACGAACTTAAAGAGCGAAACCACGTTGAGATAAGGGAGAAGATGATACCTTGTGGGGGTGATCTTCTCCCTTTTTTTGCCCGAGGATTTCCGCCTACGCATGGCGCGTATCGTTCACCCCCCATCCAGGGAAAAGACCTTTGCCCCGGCGTTTTTTCTGTCATTGCGAGGAGGCGCAGTATGCTTGCCTGTCATTGCGAGGAGGCGTAGCCGACGTGGCAATCTTTGTTCGCTTGGTTTGCTTTGTTTGCTTTCTTTGCACGTAGCGGCGAAAAGCAAGATTGCCACGTCGGGCGAAAAACGCCCTCCTCGCAATGACAGGAAAGCATAAAGCTCAATCCGGCCATTGAGCGGATTCACGCACTCCTCACCTCCCAGCTTGGTTGGTGGCTGCGCTAAGCGCTTAGGGTGGTAGAGCCTTTGACCCTGGTTCAAATAAAAAACGACCGAGCCTCCACGCATGGCTTACTCATGCGCGAGTACTCGGTCGCTTGGGTTTAGGGGGGTGTTGCTATTTTTTTGTTTCGTGCGGGTCGCCGAAGGCGGCGCCCCCGACGATTTGGGTGTTACCTTGGTTGTTGCAACGGGTCATCTGCGCGCGCGGAGTCGGAGGGGACTAAGCGCGGGTGTTTCAAAACGAGACGTCTCGACTTATATAAACGGCGCAGGAAGGTCGCAAAACGCAACCAAATTTTAAAAATTTCCCCGAAGAAATTTTCTCGGGGGAAATTTTATTCCGAAGTCGACACGTCCATGAAGGCCAAAAACGCCTCCTGCGGGATCGCCACGCGGCCGATCTGTTTCATGCGTTTTTTGCCCTCTTTTTGTTTTTCGAGCAGCTTGCGCTTGCGCGTGATGTCGCCGCCGTAGCATTTGGCGAGCACGTCCTTGCGCACGGCCTTGATGTTCGTGCGCACGAT
>JAVBRL010000032.1:0-5454 GCA_031547985.1 Synergistaceae bacterium | reverse complement strand
CCGTCGGTGTGTGGCGCACCCGCGAAGCCAAAAACCGCCTCGCCTGCAAAAGATCGGTGATCGTCGGATCGATGGGCAGCATTTTCGCGCACCTCCTGTGATATCCTTGAGTTGCTGACAAAATTCATTATATGCGATTGCCGACCGATCGGAAAAGGAAGGATAAAAAGAAGATGACTCGACAGATCCGGCTTGTGGCCTTCGACTTGGACGGAACGCTTTTGGATACGAAGGGCGACCTTTCGCCCGCGAACGCGCGTGCGCTCGCGCGCGTGGCGAAAGCGGGCGTCTGCGTGACGATCGCCACCGGGCGTATGTATCCTTCCGCGTTGCCGGTCGCGAAGGCCGCGTCCGTCAACGTGCCTTTTTTATGCTACAACGGCGCGGTGGTCCGCGAGATCGATTCCGAAACACCGCTTTACCACGCTCCGATCGACCTGCCGCTCGCGCTTGAGGTCTTGGGGCTCTGTCGGCAAAAGGGGTGGTACGTTCAGTCGTATCAAAAGGACGAGCTTCTCGTCTTCGACGACGCCGACCCCAAGGCCCGTTTTTACGAATCGATCTCCCGGATCAAGGCCCGTTCTGTGAAAGAGGCGCTTTACGTCCCGCAGTGGCCGCCCGAAAAACTGCTGATCGTCGCCGACGATAGCGAGCAGGCGAAGGCATATTGCGACTTTTTAAGCGACCGATTCGGCAAGCGCCTTTATATCGCCAAGTCCAAGGGACGTTTTATCGAGATGGTCAACCCCATCGCCGACAAGGGGCGAACGCTCGCGTGGCTGGCCGCGCGCCTGGGGATCGACATGCGGGATGTCCTGGCGATGGGAGATTCGTTTAACGATATGGAGATGCTTCGCGCGGCAGGCGTCGCCCTGACACCGGGCGACGCCTGCCGTGAGGTTCGCGAAATTGCGATGGAAGTGGGCCCCCCGCACGACGAAGACGCCGTCGCGTGGGCGCTCGAGAAGTACGTTCTGTAAGGCGGTTTATTCGGGACGGATCGTCATCACCGGAACGAGCGACGCTTTGATCACCTTTTCCGCCACGGAGCCGAACACCAGACGATCGAGCCCGCGGCGGCCGTGCGTGGCCATGATGATGAGATCGGCCGGCAGTTTTTCCGCTTCTTTGAGAATTTCGTCGGCCACGTAGCCGTTCACGATCTGCGCGCTGGTCGGGACGTCCTTGAAGTGTTCCGACACGAAGGCGTTAAGCCGTGCGTGCGCCTCCGCGGTGATGGTCTCGACCAGGCCGAACACGAGGTCTGCCGGCGTCTGGAACGTGGCGTACTCCTCGAACGACGGGGCCACGTAAAGGATCTCGACCTCCGCTTTCATCGCGCTGGCGATAGCGACCGCGTACTTGGCGACCTCCGGGCTGTGCTCCCCCAAATCCACCGGACAAAGAATTTTTTTGATCAACATCGTTCTCTCTCCTTTCGTTTGGTTATGAAGACCGCGAGCTTCGCCCGCACCGACCAGGGGACGAAGTCCCCTGGTCCCCATCCGAAAAACGCGAAAACGTAAAAAAAGTTACTCGACGGTGACGCTCTTTGCCAGGTTGCGCGGCTTGTCGATGTCGCAGCCGCGCAAATAGGCTAAATCATACGCGAAAAGCTGCAGCGGGATCACCTGTAGTAGCGGCTGCAGGCGTTCGTCGACCGGTGGGAGCCAGATGATCCGGTCGGACGACTTGTCGATATCGGGGTTTCCCTCTGTCGCGAGCGCCACGATAGGAGACAGGCGCGCTTTCGCTTCGAGGATGTTCGAGAGCATTTTGTCGTAAAGAGGGTCCGAAGCGGCCAGGGCGACGACGGGCGTGTTCGGATCGAGCATCGCGATCGGGCCGTGTTTCATCTCGCCGGCGGCGTAGGCCTCGGCGTGCATGTAAGAGATTTCTTTTAATTTGAGAGCGCCCTCCAGGGCGATCGGGTAGGAGATTCCGCGCCCGATGAACAAAAATCCGTGCGACTCGACGAACGTCTCGGCGATGTCCGCGATTTTTTTCTCGCTTTCGATCGTGAGCAACGATTCGGCTTTGGCAGGGACGAGCCGGAACTCCTCGATCAGGTGACGTTCCTCTTCGGGGGACACGGAGCCGCGCAGTTTGCCCAGATAAAGCCCCATCAGTACAAGGCTGGCGAACTGGGCGGTGAACGTCTTGGTGGCCGCCACGCAGATCTCGGGGCCGGCGCGCAGCTCGAGGACTTCGTCGGCCTCGCGCGCGATCGTCGAGCCGCGCACGTTCGTGATCGCCACGCAGTGGGCGCCCTTTTGTTTGGCGAGACGTTGGGCTGCCAGCGTGTCGGCGGTCTCGCCCGACTGCGACACGAAGAACGCGAGCGTGTCCGCATCGACGGGGACATTGCGATAGCGGTACTCTGACGCGACCTCGACGCGCATCTCGAGGTCGGCGACCTTCTCGATGAAACGCTCGGCCGCGAGCGCCGCGTAGTAGGACGTTCCGCAGGCGATGAGGTGGAGCTTCTTCCACGCTTTCGCCCGCGCTTCGGTCCACGAGAGCTCCTTCGAGAGGTCGACCCGGTCGGAGTCGGTCCTGCCTTCGAGCGTCTTGCGCACGACCGTGGGCTGTTCGTGGATCTCCTTGAGCATGAAGTGGGGGTATTCCCCTTTTTCGGTCATGGAGACGTTCCAGTCGATGTGCGTCGTCTTGGGAACAAGCGGGTTTCCCTTGAAATCCCAGAGGCGCAGGCCTTCTCGGGAGAGCTCCGCGACGTCGCCGTCGTTCATGTAGACGACGTCACGCGTATAGGGGAGCAACGCTGCCGCATCCGAAGCGCACATCGTTTCGCCCTTTCCGACTCCGAGGACGAGCGGAGAGCCTTGGCGCACGCAGTAGATCTTGTCGGGGGTGTCGCGGAAGAGGATCGAAAGCGCGAAAGCGCCTTCGATGCGCTCGAGCATCTTGACGATGGCCGCGAGCGGGTCGCCTTTGTAGTGGAACGCGAGCATCTGGACGGCGGCTTCCGTATCGGTGGACGTGTTGAAGGCGACGCCGCACCCCTCAAGTTCCGCCTGGAGCACGCGGAAATTTTCGATAATTCCGTTGTGGATCAGCACAACTTCGCCGGGCCCGCCGACGTGAGGATGGGCGTTTTCATCCGTGACGCCGCCGTGTGTCGCCCAGCGCGTGTGTCCGATGCCCGCTACGCCGTCTATCCCGAGGCGGTCGACTTTTTTACTGAGCTCCGCCACGCGCCCGGTTCCTTTGACGATATGGATCTCCTTGCCGTCCGTAACGGCGATCCCCGCGGAATCGTAACCGCGGTATTCCTGACTTTCCAGTCCTTTGAGCAAAACCTCACAGACATTGCGACTTCCGATATATCCCATCACACCACACATTGAAAAGTCACCACCCGAACGCGAGTTGTCGTTGCGTCGATTCCCATGCGAAGAGCTTTTTTAGTTTTTTTATTTTAGCACAACGATAATAACTTGAAGAGAAAGGCGTTACTCGTGAGGAACAAAAGCGCCCCGAGAAAGAAATTCCCGGGGCGCTTCGAGGAGCTTCGGACGCGTTTTTACGTTTTAAGCCGAAAGCGAGAGCAGGCTGCGATAGTTGGGATATGGCCAGATATCCGCCGCCACGAAGATCTCCGCCGCGTCCGCTTTTGCGCGCGTCGCTTCCATGTGCGGGACGACGTCGCCGATCAACAGGTCCGCCCGCTCGCGCGAGGAGTCGATCCCGGCGAGCTTCTGCTTGAACTCGGTGAGCCGGCGGCTGTCCCGCATGAGGGCTGCGCGCAAACGGCCGAGATCGCCGATATGGGACGCCCAGTCGCCGCCGTCGGAAAAATCGAGGCCGTCGAGCGCATGCAGCGAATCCCGTTCGAGGATCAGCTGGCGCGCCATGGCGGGCAGGATACCCTCGTGCAGCATGTCGTTCATGATGGCCATTTCGATCTCGATCGCCCGCGTGAACGCTTCCATGCGAATTTCGTGGAAAATTTCCACCTGGCGTTCGTCGTAGATGCCCATCTCCTTGAGCATCGCCATATTCTCGGGTTTTTGGAAAAGGTCGATCGCGTCGGGGATCGTCTCGGCGACCACGAGCCCCCGACGGCGCGCTTCGGCGTGCCACTGGGTCGAGTAGGAATCGCCCTCGAACAGAATGGGTTCGCACTCGATGGCGACGTCGCGCACGACCGACAACGCGACCTCGATCGCCTCGGCGCTTTGCTCTTGACACTTACACTCGATCCTCTCGATCATCCGTTCGATGCCCCATGCCCAGATGGCGTAGATCATCGTGACCGGCGTTCCCAGGGATTGCGAAGCGCCGGGGGCGCGGAACTCGAACTTGTTGCCCGTGAACGCGATCGGAGAAGTGCGGTTACGGTCGTTGGAAAAAGCCTCGATCGAGGGCAATTTCCCCAGTCCGAGGTCGATCATGGATTTTTCCGGAAACGCGTTGTCCCCCTGCCCCGAGACGATCGCCTTCAGGAGATCGGTCAGCGCCTGTCCGAGGTAGACGCTGACGATGCTCGGGGGGGCTTCGTGCCCGCCCAGGCGGTACATGTTGCCGGCGGTCGCAGTCGCAGCGCGAAGCAGCCCGTGGTAGCGCGAAACCCCCAGGAGGAACCCCGCCAGAAACGTGAGGAAGATGACGTTCTTGCGCTGGTTCGTCGACGGCTGCAGCAGGTTACGCCCCTCGCTGTCCTCGAGCGAGAAGTTGATGTGTTTGCCGCTGCCGTTCATATCGGCAAACGGTTTTTCGTGGAAGAGCAGGCGCAGTTCGTGCTGTTGCGCGAGCTTGCGCATCGTCTCCATGATGATCTGGTTCTGGTCGGCGGCCAGGTTTGCCTCGCAGTAAAGCGGAGCGAATTCGAATTGGCACCGCGCGACTTCGTTATGGCGCGTGGCGATGGCGATGCCGATACGGGATAAGTCGCGCTCGACATCTTCCATATAGCTCAGGACGCGCTGGGAGATCGCGCCGAAGTAGTGGTGGTCGAGCCGTTGATCTTTCGCCGGACGCGCTCCGAGCACGGTCTTGCCACAGAATCGGACGTCTGGGCGTTTTTGCGCTCGCGGTCTGTCGAGCAGGAAAAATTCCTGTTCCGCGCCCACGGTCGCGCGCACGTAGCGCACGCCGCGCTGCCCGAAGACCTTGAGGAGTCGTAGCGCGCGCGTCTCAATCGCGCTCAGGCTGCGAAGGAGCGTCGTCTTGAGATCGAGCGGTGTCCCGTCGTACGAGAGGACCACCGAGGGGATGCAGAGTGTTCCCCCTTTCGGGCTTCGAACGATGAAAGCGGGGGAACTGGGATCCCACGCGTTGTACCCGCGCGCCTCGAATGTCGAGCGCAATCCCCCGGACGGAAACGACGAAGCGTCCGGCTCACCTTGGACCAAGTCGCTGCCGTTGAAGATTTCCACCGGCGTTCCGTGTTCGGAGGCCGTGACGAACGCTTGATGTTTTTCGGCCGTGTTT
>JAVBRL010000023.1:0-7159 GCA_031547985.1 Synergistaceae bacterium | reverse complement strand
CCCGCCGGTCGGGGCTGCGCAGACGACATCCATCGCCCCGTTCGCGTGCATCACCGCCATGGCCCGCGCGGCCGCCCGCGTGTGCGGTCCGCCGTACGGCAATTTTTTGTTGCACTCGGCGTCGAAAATTTTATCGGCCGTCGGCTCGAGCAGCTGCATCGTGCTCGCCAGCTTCCGGCTGAGCGCGCGTTCGGCAGCGCGCTTCATCACACCGTAGCGGCGAAGCATCTCGGCGCACGCCTCGTCGTCGGACATCCCCAGCAACGAACACTCGTACGCCAGCGCGGCGCTGCCGAGCGTTAGATGATGCTCGGCGGCGAAAGCGACCATCTCGTGCGCGCTTCGAAAGATCGGTTCTCCTTTAAGCGGAAAAAAAACGGGCTTCACTTCGCAGAAGTGCGTGACGAGTCCGGATTCGAGCTCCGCTTTCAGGGTGCTTAAAACGTCATCCGGCGCCGGGTCTGTCCGTTTGAGGACAAAAAGCACCCCCTGATCCGATTCATGGTGCTCGAGACCTCCCTCGAGCTTCGCAAGGAGGTCGCCAACTCGGGAAGCTCCCTCGGGGCGGCAGAGGACCAGCAGGTCGTACGAAGCCCCCGAAAGGCCGATCTCGAACCCTTCGAAACCGCAGACCGTGACCGAACCGCCCCCGATCGACTTGCCGCTCGCGCGGACGCTTTTTCCATCAGACGAAACGAGACGCGCCTCCATGTAGTTCGGATGGTCGGCGTGCGGCAAATCCGAAACGATAAACTCTATTTTCTTCCCTGCGGCCGCCGCCAGGGAGATCGCTTCATAAAAGCGGTCATCGAGCAAGTCCCATCCCAAAAGCCCCGCGACGAACGCCCGGTCGCTCGCCTGCTGCCGGTACGTCGCCGCGAACGACCCGTTGCGGTCGAACGCGATTTGGGCCTGCTGCAACTCCACCCCCAGGAGATCGCGCAGCATCCGCCCCAGATGATACGACGCCGCCGTGTGCGAGCTCGACGGGCCGCGCATCACCGGGCCCAGTACGTTGTTGAAGATGCTCACGCGCTTACTTGGCTTCGACATTTTTTTCGCCTCCTCGAAATCAAAATCAAAAGATCTTTCCAGGGGACTCGTCCCCTGGACCCCTTTTCGGAAAAGCTAAAACAGACCATAGAGCAGCGGGATCGACACCGGGATGATCACCGTCAACACGACGCCCGACGCCAACGCCAGCATCGCCATCTCCTTGCCCGCCCCCTTGATGATGAAAGGAAGCGCCGTATCCATCGCCGCCGCCCCCGCGACCGCCACCGAACCATTGGGCCCGAACAGGCGCACCCAGAGCGGAATCGCCGCGATCACGGCCATCTCGCGGATCAGGTTCGACAAAAAAGCAATCGCCGCCGCCTCGGGCGTCGCAAGCTCCTTCATCAGAGCCGTCGTCAGGCTGTAATACCCGCACCCCGCCGAACAGGCAAGCCCCACGTTAAGCGGGATCCCCAGCAAAAGCGCCGCCGCACCGCCACCTAAAACGCTTCCGGCGACGACGGCCACGGGGAAGGTGATCACACGGCTGCCCAGATCATGCATCAGCGCGCGCAGCTTTTTTTCGCGGCCGACCTCGATCCCCACGACCGTGTAGAGCATGGCGAGCACCACCTGCACAGCCACGTCCTCCCACGCGAGCAGCCATTCGGGCAATATTCCCCACGCTCCGACACCAATCCCCAAGGCCAGGACGAAAAGCGGCTTAAAGTCCATCGCGTTCCTGGGTTTTTCCTCTGCCGAAGCAAAACAGAATGAGCGCACCGCTGCCGGCGCAAGCGCCCAACGCCAAAAGCAGCGACTGCAAACCGATCCAGCCGAACCGGTCGAGCACCTCGCGCTGTCCACCCAACCCCACGCCGATGATGAAAATCAGCACGTAGATAATCCAGCTCAATGCGCGCGAGACGAAAGACAACCCTCGCTCGCCGAGCAACTTCTTCGCCCCGATGAACAACCCCACGCTTAAGAAAATAAAAAAAACAGTCAATGCCAACGCCAACCGACCCCAACCTCCAATGCTTTACATAAACGCTATTTTACCAGCAAAAAAAGGGCGAAGGGCGAGCGCGAGCTCCCGCTTCGCGTCGAAAACCAAACGAATGGGCATAGAAATCGAGCTTGTCTATATCCATGTGTGCAATGGCAAAGGCAGAAATTTTCCTTAAAATTTCAAGAAATTTATTATGATTTTGCTTCTTTTATCTGAAAACAAGGTGTAAAATTTAAAAAATTACTTCTCCATATCGTGGACTGACGAGAGTTGGCTCGAGAGCAGGAGCGCTTTTTCGACCGGACATAAAGTACGTCTATGAGAGGAGTGATACTTATGTGGTTTTTATGGACTGTCGCGGCTGTAGTTTACCTTTTCACGCTGGGCTTCTTCTTAGCGGTTACATGGCGGAGGCGGGCTATCCTTAGAGAGCTCGAACGTTGCCTCGAACGAATCCTTCTCCCAGGGCAGGACGAAGTGGACCTCACGGAAACGCTTCGTATCCACGGACAACCGTCTCGCACAGGCCCTTGGCGCTCGATCAACGACATCCTGCAACATCTTCGCGGGATCCTGAATACGGCGATCGTGAAGCTCCAAAGTGTCGCGATCGATATTTACGGGTTCGATCGAGGTTTCAGGCATTTCTCCGAGGTTTTCGACTCTGTGAATCAAAATGTCATCAGCGGCCAAAAATCGATGGAATGCGTACAGGAGTCGTGCCGCACGCAAGAGGAGACGGTCTGCGGCGTCTCGGAGATGAGCGCGACGCTCTACTCGCTCGTCGAGGAGTTGACGGCGGTGAGCACGGACATTTCGCACCAGGCAGAGTTGGGCATGACCGACATGCGTTCCATGGAGCACAATATTTCAGGGATCAACGAGGACATGCAATCCATGGTTGGCGTGAGCGAAGAGCTGAACAAAAAAGCGGAGACCGTGAGGGCGGTCGTGGGATCCATTACGGCCATCGCCGAACAGACGAACCTCCTGGCGCTCAACGCCTCGATCGAAGCGGCACGAGCCGGCGAAGCGGGGCGAGGTTTCGCCGTCGTCGCCGAGGAAGTCCGCACGCTCGCCGACGAGAGCAAACGTGCCGTCAGCCGGATATCCACCACGCTCGAGGAACTGGTGAACGACGTGAATCAATCGATGCAAAACACAAAGTCCGTCTCCCAGAAAGTAGACTCCTCTGTCAACGAGATCGACCGCGTTTCGGAGGCGATTACCGCAATTCTTGAAAATGTCGGCACCGTGAGCCGTTCGACCGAGGAAGTCTCCAAAACGGCGGAAAATCTTTCCCACGCGTCGGCGAACCTCGACGCAAGTTCCAAAACCCTCGTGGAACAAAGCGACGGCGCGATGGCCCAATTCATGAAGATCGAGCACGAGATCGAGGGACTCCTGGCGCAGGCTCACTCAACGACCGAAAAGATGCAAGGGACATCCCAGGTGGGCGAGAGCTTGATCCGCCAACTCGCCACGATCCGCACGAACGACGACGCGGAGTTCGCAACCGTGGCCCGCGCCGCCGAAGAGGCTCACAAAAATTTCGTCGCGAATTTGCGAAAGGGCATCGAAAGCGGAGTCTACTTCGACCTCGAGGGAAATCCCAACCGCTGCAAGCTGGGGGTTTTTTTCAACCTGATGCCGAAGCCTTCCTGCATCGACGCGCGCCTGTGGAACGAGACCATCGCGACCCACGAAAAATTCCACCCGCTGTATCACAAGGTATTGGATGCCGTCATGATGGGTAACTCGGGCGAAGCCATGCGCCATTACAAAGAAGCCGAGCAGCTCAGCTACAAGATCATCCAGAACCTGCATCTGATGATGGCGGCGTGCGAGAGCTCATAAAAAAAGCCTTCGCGCAACTCACGCGAAGGCTTTATGGTTTTTGAGACAGGGGTGCGGGGGAAAAATTCCCCCGCATTCTTTATGCTTTTATTCTTTTTTTATTTTTTGCACTTGCGGTAAGCCGCGACCAGCGCCATGGAGAAGGCGAACAGGTTCGCCCCGGTCGCGTTGCAACCACCGCTGCCGGAAGAGACGGGTTGCGGATCGGGGTCGGGATCTGGGTCCGGATCGGGCGTGGGCGAGGGGGCCGCGAGAGCCGCCGCGACGTTGAGCAGGCGGCTTTGTTCCACCTTGCCGCCGAGCCCCGCCGGCTGCGACGCTGCTTCGAGAATGCGCTTCCTGCGCACGAGGTACGACTCGTTCGGGAACTGGCTCGCTGCGAGCACGGCGGCTCCCGAGACAAACGGCGTCGCCATCGACGTTCCCTGATAGCTCAGATAGCCGTGCATCGTCGAGATCGTGCTCAGGATATCCACCCCGGGCGCCGCGATCGACACGTATTTGCTGCCGTAGTTGCTGCTGTAGGAGTGGAACGAGGCGATGCCGTCCTGCTTGTTCGAGGCGGCGACGGCGATGACGTTATCGAGCGTGTCGCACGCCGGGTACGATTTGACCAGCGTCGCGGCGGGGTACCCGAGCGAGACGCCGGTGCGTTTTTCGACTTCGTCGGCGCGTATGTTCGAGTTCAGGTCGAACCCTTCGTTGCCGGCCGCCGCGAGGACCAAAATCCCCGCTTCCCGCAGGGCATAGATCGCCGCGTGTTCGATCGATTGGAGGTAGTCCGCCTCGGATTGATAGCCGCCCAGAGACATGTTCACCGCCACGATGTTGACGCCCTGCTGTTTCAGTTCGAGCACCCTTTCGATGGCGAGCGCCTCTTCGAGCGTGCTGCCTCGGCCCGTATGCGAATCCAGGATCTGCATCGAGATGAGGGATGCCTTCCAATTGATCCCCACGACCCCCGTGTTGTTGTTTCCCACGGCGGCGATGACTCCCGCCACGTGCGTCGCGTGATCGCCGGGGTCGACCGCCGATCCCCCCGTGAACGCGTTGTAGTTGTACTGGGTGGCTACGTTCGCCGCGAGGTCCGGGTGCGTCGTGTCGATGCCCATATCCAGGACGGCGACATAGGCGGAACTCGAGTCCGTGCGGACGTCCCACGCGCCGGGCGCCTTGACGCGCTCGATCCCCCAGAGTTGCCCGTTCTGGTAGAAAGGATCGTTCGGTTCGCGAAATGCCCATCGTTCGCGGATCATTTGCGCGTCGACGCCGTCCGCGCTCGATTTGATCGCCGCGACCAACTCTTCGTCGGTCCGCGACGTGGAGGTCATGTAGGCCCATTTGCGCCCCGTCGCCCGGGAGATGCGCTCGAAGACGAACTCCTCCCGCACGCCCGTCGATCCCTGGGCCATCTTGAAGGCCGTTTCGCTGTCACCCGGCTCGAAGACGGCGATGGCATGCCCCGCACCCCATCCGGCCGTCGGGAAAACCCCCGCAAGCAAAAGCAACAAGGCGAAGACGCGCGCGACGATTTTCGGTGCAAATTTTTTATGCATTTTATGCGTTTCGTGCTTTTTGCCCACGGCTGTTTTCTTCCTCACCCTCTAAAAATATGGAAAACCCGCAAAAAAGTTCAGGGAGCTTTCGCGTCCTTGGGCACGGGAATCTCCACCGATTCGACGAACTGCGAGGCCAGCAGGTCTTTTTTCAGCTGCTCGGCCGTACACGGCGCCAGCGGGGCTACCGCGACGCGCGTTTTTTTCGTCGCCTGCGACAGCGCCGGGAACTCCCCCGCCACCTCAAGCCCTTTTTCCGAGACGAACAGATCGACGAACGCCCGCGGCATCAAGCCGCCGAAGACCACCACCACCGTGGGGCGCTCCTGCGCGTGAAGCTCCATGCCGTTGCCCATTATAAGCGCAAGACACGCCGCGAGAAATAAACTTTTCCCCAACGCGGGCTATTGAACCCCCCGCATGATGCGGTCGAGAGCGCCTATGTAGACACGCCCGCCTCCCACGACCGGCGTTCCCGTCACGAAACCGCCCGTAGGCAGCTGCCAGCGCAACGTGCCATTGGCGGCCGAAAGCGAAAAGAGGGCGTTATCCTGCGTGCCGAAGAGGATTTCGCCGCCGCTGATCGTCGCTCCGCCGTTGATCGGCAGGCTGCCCGGCGAGCGCCACTGCCATGCGACCGCGCCGGTTTTCCCGTCGAGCGCCGTGAACACGCCGCCCTGGTTGCCGAAGTAGACCCGCCCTTGCGCCGCGAGGATCGGGCCGTCGATCGACGCGCCCGAAGGATAGCTCCAGACGACCGCCTGGTCTTTGATGCGCGCGGCGTAGAGCTTGCCGTCGGCCGAGCCGAAGTAGAGCATGCCGTCTGCCACAGCCGGAGTTCCCGTGATCGTGCCGCCGGCGACGGCGCGCCACAGGAGCTTACCGGTCGCCGCGCTGAGCGCGAAGAGCTTGCCGTCGTTGTTGCCGATGTAGACGACGCCGCCGGCGACTACCGGCGAGCCAAAGACCTCGCGTCCGGCGAGGAATTTCCACTTCTGCCAACCCGTCTTGGCGTCGACGCCATAGACGTATCCGTCGACGCTGCCGAAGAACACCCGGCCATCGGCCACCGCCGGCGACGAGCTCACGAAGTTGCTCGTCGTGAAGCGCCATTTCTGTTTTCCGGTCAGTGCGTCGACGGCGTAGACACGGCTGTCGTAGCTGCCGAAATAGACGGTGCCGCCCACAACGCACGGCGACGAGACGACCCAGTTGTCCGTCGCGAACGCCCAGCGCGGCTGGCCCGTCGCAGCGTCAACCGCGTAGAGGCTGCCGTCGTTGCTGCCGAAATAAACAATTCCATTAGCGAATGCGGGGGAGGATTGTATCCCACCACCCGTCTTGAAAGCCCACGCTTGGGTACCGACGAACGCGTCGGCGGCTGGAGCGACGACAAACGAAAGGCACAGCGCCATTGCCAGGACGATTCCAACTACTATTCTTGGAGTACGCATTTCCTATCGCCTCCGTTCCATTTTTTGCGCTTTTCGCGAATCCGCGAAAACACGCAGCTCATTCTATCCTAAAAGGCGTACGAACGTAAAGCTTTTCTCCTTTGAAGCCGCTCAAACAGCGCTTGCGCGCGCCTCCAAAAACCGTTATCCTTGCCTCGCGAAACTTTGCAAAACTTTTGACACCTTGCTTCAAGACGGGAGCCGCTCATGATCGAGTTGAATCAAATCCGCAACTTCAGCATCATCGCCCATGTCGACCACGGCAAGTCGACGATCGCCGACCG
>JAVBRL010000033.1:0-9376 GCA_031547985.1 Synergistaceae bacterium | reverse complement strand
GTGCACTTGCCTTCGCTGTCGTGCTGCTCGGCGTATTGGTAGCCGAGCGCGTTCGCGCCGGTCGCTTTCTGAAGCAGCCCCAGCGGGCATTTCGCCACGCAGTAACCGCACCCTTTGCACTTGTCGGTGTCGAAGACGACGTGGCTCATAGTTTGCCTTCCCGTGCGTAGACGGCGTTGACGCCGTTTATTTGCCAGAATTTTTCCGAGGCGCCCGCCGCGACTTTGTCGGCCTCGCGCCCCGCTTCGGACAAGATCTCCTCGAGGTCGAACGTGAGCGGCTTTCCTCCCTCGACGATCACGCGCCCGCCAGCGATGACCGTATCGACTTCCTTGTTCGTCGCGCTGTAGACGAGGTTGCAGATCAGGTTGCGCATCGGTTCGGCGTAGACCGGCGACATAGCGGGCGTATGCAGGTCGATCAGGACGATATCGGCATCCTTGCCGGGCTCGATGGAGCCCGTGACGTCGTCGACGCCGATCGCCTTCGCCCCTTCGATCGTCGCCATGCGGAGCACTTTCCAGCACGGCATGACCTCCGGGTCCTCGTATTTGATCTTATTGAACAGCGCGGTGAGCTTCATCTCGTTGATGACGTTGTGGCAGTTGTTGCCGGGGGCCTGGTCGCTGCCCAGGGCCACGGGGCCGCCGGCGTCCTGGAACACCTTCGCGGGGGGTACGATGCCGTCGATGATGCCGATGGAACCGGAGCAGAGCACCATGCCGGCGCCTCTCGACGCCACGAGGCGCACTTCGTCGTCGAGTGCGTCGGTGAGGTGGATACCGATGAAGTCCTGATCGAAGTAGCCGCGCGAGTCGAGCCACGGGATGGTGCGTGTGCCGTAGCGCATCTCCATCTGACGCGTCTCCCGGGATCCTTGCTGTAGGTGCATGTGCACGCGCGTTCCGCGCTCCTTGGCAAGCTGCCGGACCTTCAAAAGCATCGGTTCGCTGACGAAATCGGCTCCCTGCGGGCCGAAGAGCACGCGGATGCGACCGCCATCCGCGCCGTGCCATGTGTTGTAGACGCCCAGGGTCTCTTCCAGCGATTTACGTCCCAGTTCGTCATTGAATTCGTAGAGTTCGCCGGGTTCATAAATCCGCGCGATGGCGTCGCGTATGCGGACGCTGATATTTCCGCGAACGCCCGCTTGTTTGATGAAGCGGCAGGCGGCATCGGCGTTCTTGCCGTCTTCGCCGATCGTCGTCGTCCCATTTAAGATGGCTTCGGCGATTCCCAGGCGCGTCCCCGCGTCTTTGGTCCGGGGCGTGGAAGCGTCCTCGAAGGGGCCGAGGCCGTGCATCATCCAGTTGCCCACGTCTTGGGCGAGTCCCCGCAGCGCGCACAGAGAGGCGTGCATGTGGCCGTCGATGAAGCCGGGCAGCGCGAGCTTGTCCCAGGCGTCGATCACCCGTTCGGCGGTATAGGCGCCGTCGATCTCCGCAGTGGGTTCCACCGCGAGGATCTTGCCGGCGTCGACGGCGATGGAATGGTCGTGGCGGTAACCGCTTCCGTCTCCTTGCAAAGTGTACAGGTGCCGGGTATGGACGATCAGATCGATCTTCTTCACGATTTTCCCTCCTTAGAATAACCGAGTTTTTGGGAGATTTCGGCGACCTGCTGGATCGCTTGTTCTTTTATTTCGTCGATCATATGCGTGTCGAATCGCAGGCCGGGGCCCGCGATACTGATGCTGCCGACGACGCGGTCGTCGCGTCCCATGACCGGGACGGCGAACGCCGTGACTCCCTGGTCGAGTTCGTTGCTCGTAACGCTGTAGCCTTTTTGGCGGATCGCGAGCAGGTCCTGTCGGAGTCGTTCGCGATCACAGCTTTTGCCGTCCGGTGTTTGATGGATGGCGACGCATCGCTCGAGTTCGTCGTCCGGAAGAAACGCTGCGACGCTTTTGCCCGTGGCGCCGAGCAACAGCGGGATGTTCTCCCCGATGACGGATGTGATCTTGAGCGCTTTGTCGCTTTCGATCTTGTCGATGCAGGTCAGCTTTTCGTTTTCGTATTTGGCGAGGACGACCGTTTCCCCTGAAAGGTCCGCGATCCGGCGCAACGTATTTTTCGACTTGTTCTTCAGGATTTCCGTCGGTTCCGCGAGTTGTCCCAGGCGCGCCACTTCGCTGCCCAAAATGTACTTATTGTCCGCGTCGATGTCCAGGAAACCGTGTGCGCGCAAATTGGCGAGAAAGCGAAAGACCGTGCTTTTGTTGAGTGACAGCAGCTGTGCGAATTCCATCATGGAGATGGCTTTGCGTTCGCTGTTGTAGCAGTGCAGTATGTTCAACGTCCGCTCCACGGCCCGGATACTATAATCGTTTTCCATGACGCCCTCCTTTTGTTTTATTATATAAAACCGGAGTTTCAATATAGATATTATAAAACGATCAAAAAACGATGTCAATTCCCTTTGGCGGGCGCTCTGATAAAATAACAGACAGGGGGTTGGAAAGATTATAAAAATGATTGCCCTGTGCGTTCTTTTCGTTATTGTTGCGATCGTTCTTTATCCATTGATGCGTGTGCCGCGACATTGCCCAAAGGGCTGTCACGGCTGCGGAAGGTGTCATCACGGAGGGGAGAGGATGCATGATGGCGAACGACAAGAGTAGATTCGGCTCACCCGAGGCGCAAGACGCAAACGTTTCCCCATTCCTTCCGTGGCTTGTGGCGGTCGCTTTTTTCATGCAGATGCTCGACGGTACGATTTTGAACACGGCGCTCAACGAAATCGCCAAAAGCCTGCATCGAAGTCCCATGGAGATTCAAAGCGTCATTGTCGCCTACATGCTCACCGTGGCGATTTTGATCCCCGCTTCGGGGTGGCTTGTGGACCGTTTCGGCGCTCGACGCGTGATGACTGCCGCAATCGGACTTTTCACGGGCGGATCGCTTCTATGCGCGCTTTCGAGCAGCCTGTCTTTCCTGGTGCTCTCCCGCATCATCCAGGGGGCTGGGGGAGCGCTGATGGTGCCGACGGGGCGTCTCGTGCTTCTGCGCGTCTATTCGCGCAACGACCTCGTGGCTGTCATGAGTTTTGTGGCGATGCTCGGAATGATCGGCAGCATGTTGGGCCCCAGCCTGGGGGGCTTTTTTGTCGAATACACCTCGTGGCACTGGATTTTTCTCAGCAATATCCCCGTAGGAGTGATGGGACTTCTCATGACGCGCGCGTTCATGCCGGACGTGCGTTTTCCCACCTCTGCGCGCTTTGACTGGGGGGGCTTCGCTCTTTTTTCGTTTTCCATGTTCGTGGCGACGTTCGGGCTCGAGGGGATCGACAATTTCGGGCTTTCGGTTCCCGTGTTCATCACGCTGCTTATTGTGGCGTTCGTGTGCCAGGTCGTCTATTGGAAGTTTTTCGCCGGGCGCAAAAACGCCGTGCTGGGGCCGGAGGCATTTTCGCGGAGGCGTTTTTCCGTGGGGATCGTCGGCAACATCTTCACACGGCTGGGCTCGAGCGCCGTTCCATATTTGAATCCGCTTTTCATGCAGCTTGTGCTGGGATTTTCGCCCCTGAAGACGGGGCTTGTCATGACTCCGCTTGCCATCACGTCGCTCGCCGCCAAACCGTTGACGGTTCCTCTGCTGAAGCGCTTCGGCTTCAAACGCGTGCTGCTCGTGAACACCGCGCTGCAGGGAGCGCTGATCGCGAGTTTTTCCACGCTGTCGCTCGAGATGAGTCTGCCGGAATATATTCTGCACCTGTCGCTTTTGGGGGCGGTGAACTCCGTGCAATTTTCGTCGATCAACACGTTCACGCTCGTGGATCTTTCCGAATCGGAGGCGAGCAGCGGCAACGCGCTGCTTTCCGTCGTGATGCAGCTTTGCCTGAGCCTCGCCGTCGGCGTGGCGACGCTCTTGCTGTATTTACACATGCCGCACGGCGCTACGGCCCCCGCGGAGTTGCTTGGCGCCTTCCAAGCGACGTATTTCCACTTGGGGCTTGTGACGTTGGTATCGTCCCTCATCTTCCTGTTCGCTCCGAAGGATTAAAAAAATCGCCGGCGCCTGTCGGGCGTCGGCGATTTTTTTAAGAAAAGGGGTCCAGGGGACGAGTCCCCTGGAAAATGTTTATGCGTTGTTGTTATTTGTTCTTCCGTGCTTCCTCGATCGCGACGGCGACGGCGACGGTGGCGCCGACCATGGGGTTGTTGCCCATGCCGATGAGGCCCATCATATCGACGTGCGCGGGGACGGACGACGAGCCGGCGAACTGCGCGTCGCCGTGCATGCGTCCCATCGTGTCGGTCATGCCGTAGCTCGCGGGGCCGGCGGCCATGTTGTCGGGATGGAGCGTGCGCCCCGTGCCGCCGCCGGAGGCGACGGAGAAGTATTTTTTGCCGTTTTCCCAGGCCCATTTTTTATACGTTCCGGCCACAGGGTGCTGGAAGCGCGTGGGGTTGGTCGAGTTGCCGGTGATCGAGACGTCGACCTGCTCGTGGATCATGATCGCGACACCCTCGCCGACATCGTCCGCGCCGTAGACCTTGACGGCTGCTTTTTCGCCCTTGCCGAACGCGCGCTCCGAAACGATCTCGAGTTTTCCCGAGTAGTAGTCGAAGTTCGTCTCGACGTGCGTGAAGCCGTTGACGCGCGAGATGATGTAGGCCGCGTCTTTGCCGAGACCGTTGAGGATGACCCGCAGCGGTTTGGAGCGGACCTTGTTGGCCGTCTTGGCGATGCCGATGGCCCCTTCGGCCGCGGCGAACGATTCGTGCCCGGCCAGGAAGCAGAAGCACTGGGTCTGCTCGCGAAGCAGCATGGCTCCGAGGTTGCCGTGCCCCAGGCCGACTTGGCGCTGCTCGGCCACGGAGCCTGGCACGCAAAAAGCCTGCAGGCCGACGCCGATCTTCTCAGCGGCCGTCGCGGCGTCGGGCGCGTTTTCCTTGAGTGCGATCGCCGCGCCCAGGGCATAGGCCCAGCACGCGTTGTCGAAACAGATGGGTTGGACTCCTCTGACGATCGACCAAACGTCGACGCCTTTTTTGCAGCAGAAGTCCTGCACCGCCTCAAGGGAGTCGAAGCCGTGTTTTTTCAGGCATTCGGTGATCTTCGCGATCCTGCGTTCGTACCCTTCAAAAGTCGCCATCTTATCGAGTCCCTCCTTATTCTTTGCGCGGGTCGATGACCTTCGCCGCCTCGTCGAAGCGGCCATAGGTCTTGACGTTCTTTTCGAAGGCTTCTTTGGGGTCGGTTCCGCCCCGGATGGCGTCCATCATCTTGCCCAAGTGCACGAACTTGTATCCGATCACTTCGTTTTGGTCGTCGAGGCCGAGCGCGAGCACGTACCCCTCCGCCATGTCGAGGTAACGGACTCCTTTGCAGCTCGAGGAGTACATCGAGCCGACCTGGGAGCGAAGGCCTTTGCCGAGGTCCTCGAGACCGGCCCCGATGGGGAGCCCCCCTTCCGAGAAGGCCGTCTGGGAGCGGCCGTAGGCGATCTGCAAGAACAGCTCCCTCATGGCCGTGTTGATCGCGTCGCAGACGAGGTCCGTGTTGAGCGCCTCGAGGATGGTTTTCCCGGGGAGGATTTCGGCGGCCATGGCGGCGGAATGCGTCATGCCGGAGCAGCCGATCGTCTCGACCAGCGCCTCTTCGATGACGCCTTCTTTGATGTTCAGCGTGAGCTTGCAGGCCCCTTGGTGGGGTGCGCATCCACCGACCCCGTGCGTGAGCCCGGAGATATCGGCGACCTGCTTCGCGCGAACCCATTTCCCCTCCTCGGGAATCGGCGCGGGGCCGTGTTTGGGCCCCTTCGCCACGAAGGTCATCTCTTCGATTTCTTTCGAACAGTGCAACGCCATCCTTTGCGCCTCCTCGGAAATAAGTAGGGAACTCGACTGTTACTATTGTCCCGTGATGAATTTATGCGTCTCGATAATCATCCGCAGGAGCACGTTGTCCTTCCAGATGGGAGAGACAGGTTCGATGTTCGCGACGACGATGACGACCACCACAGCGAAAAGCACGACCAGAATCGCCAGGAATATCTGGTTGAGCGGATTGCTTTTTTTATGGAGCCTGCGGATTTTCGGTTTCCATCTCGCCACGACGTCGAACCTCTGGTTTCACGCGCTGTTTATTTGGGAGCCTTTTTGACCAATTTGTTCAGCTCAGCGACGAGCGGGTTGATCTTCGCGCTCTTGGCGGGTTGCTTGAGCGCCCACACGGGTTCCACCGCTTTGCCCCAGTAGGCTTTGTTGGCGTCGCGGTTCTGGTTGACGACGGCTCCTTCGAGCGAGATGCCCGCGAAGAGTCCTTTGGTCATGGAGTAGCTGTAGATCGACGCGTCGGCCCGCGAATCGGTCGCGGCCTCCCCTCGGCGTCCAACGGGTCCCGCCGCGATGCTCGCGTCGGCTCCAAGCGTGAAGCTATTGCCGCCCGTGAAGGCCTGCAACCCGTCCTGATTCGTGATGACGAGTACGAGGCCGATCGATTGCGCGCCGATCTGCAGGCCCGCGGAAGCTCCTGATATGGAGACGAACGAGGGCCCCGTCCATTGGTTCTTTCCCTTGCGGACCAGGATCAGGCCTTCGCCGCCCTGTCCGCCGAGGATGAACCCCGCTTTGAAGACGGACGGGAATATCGCGACCGCTTTGCCGCTCGCGACGACATCGGCCAGCGAGGATTTGTCGTCCTGTTGGGTCATTTTTTGGATCAGGCTCGTCGCCTGTTTGATGCGTTTTTCGTGCACGGTTTCGGCGAAGGCGGTCTGCGGTACCGCATAGGTAAACAATACGGCGATCAAAAGGAGCAAAATCGCCCGGGGTGCGCGCGTTACAGCTGTCAAGTGTTGGTTCGGAAAACGGGTCGTCATTCCAAAAACCTCCTTGTTGAGCTGAAGATTTTATTTCTCTTGAGTGGAGCGTCTGCATTATAGCAAAAAACGCGCAACTTAGACCTCCGCCATTTCCCGCGCTCAGATGCTAAGCTATTTGAAATGACGATCGTCTTTACAGGAAGGAGGTTTTGCCTGCATGAGTATTTACGAAAAGCCCCGATTTATCTCCGCGGGCGAGTCGTGTCTCGTGGTCGAGTTCGCCGATGAGATCGACGGCCGCGCGAACGAGCGTGTCCACGCCCTTCGGTCGGGCCTGGAGCGCATGGCGAAAATTCGGGGACTGCTTGTGGAGTGTGTTCCGACGTACCGGTCGCTCGCCGTCTATTTCGACGCGACGCGCCTTGCGCTCGAAGAGCTTGAGCAGTACGCGGGCCGGGTATTGGCCGGAGGAGGGGCCTTTCTCGAGCGATCGAGTCGCGTCGTCGAAATTCCCGTGCGTTACGGTGCGGACGACGGCCCGGACCTGCCGGAGATCGCGCGCATCGCGGGCATGTCCGAAGAAGAGGTGATCGCGCGCCACAGCGGTCGCGACTACTATTGTTACATGCTGGGTTTCACGCCGGGGTTTCCCTATCTGGGCGGCATGGACCCTAAGATCGCCGCGCCGAGACTGGCGACACCCCGCACGAAGATTCCAGCGGGCAGCGTGGGGATCGCTGGCGAGCAGACCGGCGTCTACCCGCTCGACTCTCCCGGCGGCTGGCAGCTGATCGGCAGGACCGATGCGCGGCTGTTCGACCCCGACCGCAACCCGCCCACGCTGATCGCGGCGGGCGATACGGTGCGCTTCGTACCCGTGCAAAACGGAAGGGAAAAGTCATGATCTTGCGCGTGGTCAAGCCAGGACCGTTCACGACGGTGCAGGACTTCGGCCGCTACGGTTATCAGGACGTGGGAGTCCCCGTATGCGGTGCCATGGACACGTTCGCGCTCGCCGTCGGCAACGCGATGCTCGGAAACGAAATCGGCCGCGCGCTTTCTCCGGGAGCGGCCGCGCTCGAAGCGACGATTCGGGGGCCGGAGATCGCGGTGGAGTCCGGATCCGGCTGTGTCGTCGCGGCGGGGGGCGATCTGGGACTTCGCGTGAATGGGACACCCGTCGATTCTTTCGTCTGCAAACGGGTCGAGCGGGGGGACGTGCTGTCGTTCGTTCCGGGCACGCCGGGCGAAAACGCCCGGCGAAGCGCACGGACGCTCCTTTGCGTCAGCGGCGGGATCGATGTTCCGCTCGTGATGGGAAGCCGCTCGACTTACGCGCGCGCGTCGCTCGGCGGGGTCGAGGGGAGAGCGCTGCGTGCGGGTGACCGCTTGACGACGGGAGAACCCGACCTGCTCTGGGAGCTTTCGGACGGCTTCGCCCTCGAGGAGTCGAACGCGCCCCTTGGAAAGGCGCTCGTCGAGAGCTCCTTGCATCGGCGCACGCTCGACGTCGTGATGGGAATGCAGTGCGATCGGTTCACGGAAAAAGCCATCGAAACGTTTTTCGGTTCGCCGTACACGGTCAGCGCGGATTCCGACCGCATGGGGATCCGTTTTATCGGCAAAGCGGTGGAGCATCGGGGAGGGGCGGATATCGTCTCGGACGCGATCTGCGCGGGGGCCGTGCAGATTCCCGGCAACGGGATGCCGGTCGCGATGGCGGCCGACAGGCAGACGACCGGCGGATATACCAAGATCGGCGCGCTGGCGCCGCACAGCGTGAGCGCGCTCGCGTATCTCTCGCCGGGCGACGAGATCCGTTTCGTCCGTGCGTCGCGCGAACGCGGCGTCGAGGAACTGCGCGAGCGCATGAGGGCGCTCGAACAGATCATCATGGCGCGCACGCGCTTTCGGGCGCGCCCGCGCGTTCCTCGCGTAGTAGCTGCTCGGGGTCCGAAGATCTTGCGTGTTCGCGTATTGGGACGCGATTACGACGTCGTTTGGGAGGAGGTTTTTTAAAGGAGATGGAAAACATGCGAGACATACGTGTCGATATCAACGGTGATATCGGGGAGAGTTTCGGCGAGTACACACTGGGCGACGACGAAAACCTGGCCGCTGTTTTGAGCTCGGCGAACGTGGCCTGCGGTTTTCACGCGGGTGATCCGCGCGTGATGCGAAAAACCGTGGAGATCTGTCGTCAAAAAAACGTCTCGGTGGGCGCGCACGTCGGTTATCCCGACTTGGCGGGTTTCGGCCGGCGCAATATGCACTGCACGCCGGACGAGGTCTACGAAAATTGTCTGTACCAGATTTCTGCCCTCGCGGGATTTTGCCGTTCCGCCGGCATTCCCCTGGCACACGTCAAGGCGCACGGGGCGCTTTACAACCAGGCGGCGGGGGAGCTCGCGCTGGCGCTCGCGATCGCGCAGGCGGCGTTCGATTTCGATCCGAAGCTGATCTTGCTTGGACTCGCGGGGTCGTTGTTCGAAGAGGCCTCGGGGATCGTGGGCGTGAAGTTCGCTTCGGAGGTCTTCGCCGACCGGGCGTATCAGGACGACGGCTCGCTCGTTCCTCGTTCGTCGCCGGGTTCCGTGTTTCACGA
>JAVBRL010000001.1:0-3566 GCA_031547985.1 Synergistaceae bacterium | reverse complement strand
CCCGCGATACCTTCCGCGGCGGCAAGCGCTGTCTCTTGATTTCTCCCCCCTTTGCCCGATCCTTTTAAATGAACAACCGTTTCGCCGCCCAGCACGAGCGCGCACGGGGGGACGAATGGGGCGGACGAAAAGGAGCCCGCGCACGCTTCTCGCGCGAGCGACGCCAAAAAGCGCCCCGCCTCGCGCGCCTCGCAATCGAGCGACGAGGTCAGCAGATACGGCGTGTAGCCGCGACTGGCGGCCGCACGCACGGCCGACGCGCAAAGTTCGCCCACGTTGCCCGCGATGCGGACCTCGACGTTGTCCAGGTGTTTGGGGGTTTCGCGCTCCAGGAGCCCCCGCATCTTATCGGACAGGGCAATCTTGCGACGCGAGGCGATCTTTTTGACGTCCTCGCACGTCATCGCGTCGGGGTACGCGGGGCCCGAGGCAATGCTGTCGAGGCGGTCGCCCAGGACATCCGACAGCACGACTTGAAACACGCTCGCAGGCGCGCAATGCTGTCCGAAACGCCCCCCTTTGACGGACGAAAAACGCTTGCGGATCGCGTTGACCTCCACGATATCGGCTCCGCTCGCGAGAAGCGACCGGTTGAGGCTCTCGAGGTCCGCAAGCGTCACCCCCGCAAGCGGCGACTCGAACAGCGCCGAGCCGCCCCCCGAAATTAAAAACAGCACCGTATCCTCTTGAGACAGCCCCGCTGTCATCTCGAGCACCCGCGCCGTCGCGCGAAAACCGTTTTCGTCCGGGATCGGGTGCCCGGCTTCGTAAATTTCGAGCCCTGAGATCGCACCTTCGGAGTGCCCATATTTCGTGACGACGCACCCGCCAGAGACCCGCGTCCCTAAAACGTCGACCGCCGCGCGCGCCATTCTCCACGCCGCCTTGCCGATGGCGACAAGGACGATTTTTCCCTTCTCCGGAGGGGAAAACCCCTTCAATGCCCGCGCAACCGCCCGATCCGGCAACACGGACTCGACCGCCTCTTGAAAGACAAAGAGCGCGTCGCTTTTTAAATTTTTCATGCGTCCAAGGTCACGCCGTTGAGTTTTTCGTAATAAAGCCCCATCGCGCCATGGTCCATCTGCTCGCATCCGTCGTTCGCCAGGGCGATCATCATTTCGGCGACCTGCGCGGAGAGAGGAACGGACCCTTTCACGGCCCGGCTCGTCTCCAGGACGTTCCAAAGGTCCTTGATGTGCAAGTTGATGCGAAAGCCCGGCTCGTAGCGCCTTTCGAACATGCGCGGAGCCTTGTCCTCGAGGCATTGACTTCCCGCGAGACCTTTGCGGATCGCCTCGAAAACGCGCCTCGGATCCACGCCTGCTTTTTTGGCAAGCGACATCCCCTCGGCCACCGCCGAGATGTTCACGCCGACGATGATCTGATTGACAAGCTTTGTGATCTGCCCCGCGCCGACATCGCCGACCAGCGTGACACTCGCACCCATCTGCCCGAGAATATCCTTTACCTTTTCGAAAACGGGCTCCTTGCCACCGACCATGATCGCGAGCGTTCCGTTTTCGGCCTTCTCCTGCCCTCCGCTCACCGGCGCGTCGAGCATTTCCACTCCCTTTGCAGCCAAGACACCCGCGAGTTCGCGGCTGGTCATCGGGGCGATCGAACTCATGTCGACGATGGTCTGCCCCGTGCGACATCCTTTGAAAATACCCTCCGGACCGGTCACGACTTCCTGCACGTGCGACGAATTCGGCAGCATGGTGATAACGAACTCCCCGCTACGAGAAGCGACTTCCGCCGGACTTTTCGCCGTCTCGACGCGACTGGAGCACTGCCCGCAAAGAGACTTCACCGCTTGCGCGTTGATGTCGTACACCACCAACTCGTGTCCCACTTTGACGAGGTTCTTCGCCATGGGCTTGCCCATGATCCCCAGCCCGATAAACCCGATCTTACCCATAGAACTACTCATAAGAGCACCTCCTGCGATTCATACGCCTCGGGCCACATTAGTAGCCGCGGGTCGGATCTACGATGTTTTCCAGTTTTTTGCCGCGCAACAGACGATCGATGTTCTCCATGACGATGTCGAACGTCCGGTCGATGTAATTTTGCTCGTCGTCGCACCCCATATGCGGCGTCAGAATCAAGTTCGGAGCGCGCCACAGAGGAGAATCCGCAGGCAGCGGTTCCGTTTCGAAAACGTCGAGGACCGCGCCGGAAAGATGTTTCGCGTGCAACGCCTCGATCAGCGCATCCGTATCCAAAATTCGCCCCCGGCTGATGTTGAAAAGCCCCGCCCCCGGTTTCATCGCGTCAAGCTCTTTTTTTCCGACGAATTTGTCCGTATTCGGCGTCAGGGGCAGCGTGATCCCCACGAAATCGGCCAACGGGAGGACATCGAACAGCTCTTCGGGGGAAACGAGCCAATCGAAGAACTCTCGTGGCCGCGTGTCGAGGTCGACTCCGATCGTACGCAGCCCCAAACGCTTTCCGGCCTTAGCCACGGCACACCCCTGCTTTCCCGCGCCGAGGATGACGACAGTACCGCCTTCGACGAGCGAGACGAAATGTCCGTCCCAACGCGCCTCACGCTGCGCAGTCACGAGCCTCGGGATGTGGTTTCCGATCAAGAGCATCGCCATCATCGCGTACTCGCAGGTCTTGGGGGCGTGCGCCCCTCGGTTGTTCGTCAGCACGACATCCGCCGGAAGCCAGTCGAGCGGACATAAATGCTCGATCCCCGCTCCGATGATATGGATCCATCTCAGCTTTGGGGCCCTTTTTTTCAGATTCTCCAGCGGGAACATATAGCCGACAAGGATGTCGGCGTCGGCCATCTCCTGATCAAACGTCGCGAGATCGGCGTCGCTCCAGCCGGGATCGGTTCCGTAACGGCCTCGCGTACACGCGAGCGAAAAAGAAACTTTATCCTTCAGATTCGGGTAGCGCGTCAGGGCCGCTTCGATTTTCTTTTCGGTGATGCGAAAAACGGAAAGGCTGTCCTGCGCCGTGTAGACTCTAACGGTAAGGAAGTTTTTACCCTTTTCCATTGCGTTCCCCCCTAGAACTCCCTGCGCGTATCGACCGTATTTTCGAGCGCTTGCCCCTCGAAGTGATGACGGATGTTTTTCATCAGGATGTCCAGACACTTGGGAGAGTAGTGGATGCAATCATCCGAGGAGACGTGGGGAGAGATGAAGAGATTCGGCGTCGTCCAAAGCGGGGAATCCACCGGCAGAGGCGTCTCGTCGAACACGTCCAGCACCGCCCCCGCAAGCTCGCCTTGATGAAGTTTTTTTGAAAGCGCTTCGGAATCCAACAACGGCCCGCGCGAAACGTTGATCACGTTCGCATGATGCGGCAACCAACCCAATTGCTCTGCCCCCACAATGCGATATGTTTGCTTCGTGAGCGGCGCCGTGAGCGCCAGATAATCCGTTTTGCGGAAAACCTCTTCCATCCTTTCGAGCGGAACGATCTCGTCACAATAGGGGTGTTCTTTGAGGTAGGGATCCATGCCGAGGACCTTCATCCCCATCCTCTTGGCTTGTTTAGCCATCTCCCCGCCTTGGCTGCCCACGCCCAGGACCACGATCGTCCGG
>JAVBRL010000090.1:0-4271 GCA_031547985.1 Synergistaceae bacterium | reverse complement strand
GCGGTAAGCGTTTTGGCGGTTACAAGCCCGCCGCACAGCTTTTCGCGTGGAAAGCGCGCGCGGTCGACGAGGCAGACCGAAAGGCCCCGGGCCAAAAGCAAGTTCGCGAGCGTGATTCCCGAAGGACCCGCCCCGACGATGGCGACGTCCGCGCGCATGGCACGCTTTTCGAACGCGCCGCGTAAAACTTACGCTGCGGGCATCGACTCGCCGAACTCGAGCGCGCGCTCGATCGAGTCGCCTTTTTTGTAGTCTTCGGGCGCGTGGATGCCGGGGATCATGAGCCGCCCCAGGTCGGCCATCTTCATGTAATTCACGGCGATGCCGTAGCTCGTCTCGAGCCCGTCGAAGACTTCCGGCTCCTCGTCGCCCGCGGCGGCGATCAGCACGGCACTCTTGCCGACGAGATTCTTTTGCGCGCGGGGGATGAAAGGCAGCAGGCGGTCCCACACGGTCTTGAGCGAGCCGCTCCAACTGAAAAAGTACAACGGCGAGACAAAGGCCACGACGTCGGCCGCTTCGATGCGCGGGTAGACGAGATACATGTCGTCTTCGATCACGCAGGGCTTGTCGGGAGCGCTCCAGCAGCGCCGGCAGGAGAGGCAGGGTTTGAGGTCCTTGTCGCGCAAGAACAGGCTTTCGATTTCGTAGCCTCTTTTGCGGGCTCCTTCGGCGAAGGCGTTCGCGAGACCCTCCGTGTTTCCGTTTCGTCGACCGCTTCCGAGCAACATCAGGATTGTTTTCGCCATGACGTTTTCAACTCCCAATATTTAATTTTTTAAGCGACGCGACTCCATTTTAAACGACAATCGCGCATGACGGGCTCGATTTTCCCCACTCCGCTCAAATAGGTCAGGTGTGCGGAGACGGACATGAGGTTCAAGAGGAAATGCGCCTCGTCCATCACAAGGCCGTTCGCGCAGGCGATCTGCCCCAGGATCTCGTCGCGCCCTTTCGGTTCGTTCGGTTCGTCGAGCGTCGCCAAAACGGCGTCGTTGATCCAGCCGAGCGCGCGGCGATTCGCTTCGACAAGGGCCACAAGCTCCTCGCCTTGGGCGGCGACTGGCGCATGGCACGGCACGATATAGCGTGCGTCGAAGGCGAGCAGGCGATCGAGCGTTTCGAAGGCACTGGCGACGTCGAGCATCACGCAAAAGCGGTACTTCGCGAGCACTTCGGGGGAAAAGAGCGCGTCCGCCGCGAAAAAAATTCTGTCGGGCGTCTTGACACCGATCATGTTGAGAAAATGCCCCGGGAGTTCCACCGCTTCGAGTGCCGTGTCGCGGATTTGTCCCGACGAGGCGATCCGCGTGACCTGCGACGGCTTGGCCTGGATGAATTTGCCGCAGATCTGCGCGAACGGGTGCGCCCCCCAGAGCCACAGCGGCTCGAGCAGCGGCCGTTCGATCAGCATTCCCTCGACCGGCGGCCCCCACACCTCGCAGCCCGTTCGGCGCTGCAAAAACGCGTTGCCGCCGATGTGGTCGGCGTTGGAGTGCGTGTTGATGATCGCACGCAGCGGCACACCGCGCGATTCGATGACGCGAAGCAATTTCCGCCCCGCCTCGTCGTCGCCCCCCGAGTCGATCAGGTAGCCGCAGCCATTTTCCTCGTAATAGCCGATGGCCGTCCGCCCCGGAATCACCCAGGTGGACGGCCCCAGCTGTTTCATCTCAAGCGCCACGCGCTTCACTTCCCTTCATGGCGGCGACCAGCGGCGCAAGCCCCTTCGCACCCCCCGGCCCGACGAGGCGATACTCCCCCCCGTTCCCGTTCGCCGTTTTTTCTGTTTTTTCAAGATCCGGCGCGACCAGAAACCAATGCTTCGGCAGGGGCGTGCCGGCCGTGAAGTTTTTGACGTAGATCGTCGTGTGGTCGCTTTCGCACGTTGCGCGCACGGCGCCCCAGGCCGCACCATTCGCCCGCAGCCATGCCACATCAAACAAAAAGGAGACGACCGTGGGCAGCGCTCCGAAGCGGTCGCGCGTTTCGTCGCGCAGCTCGCGCCACTGCGCGTTCGTCTGCACGCGAAGCAGGCGGCGGTAAAGCGTGATGCGCAGGCTTTCCTGCGGCAGGTAGTCCTGAGGGATGGCGCACGGAAACGCGACTTCCACTTCCGTCTGCGGCAGGTACTCGCCTTTGACGCGGCGAATTTCGTCCTCGAGCATCGAGCAGTAAAGTTGAAAGCCGATGCGCGTGGCGTGCCCGTGCTGCGAAAAACCGACCAGATCGCCGCCGCCGCGGATCTGCAAATCTTTCTGCGCGATCTGGTACCCCATGCCGAGCGAATCGAGTTCGGCAATCGCCTCGAGGCGCTCCGTGGCCTCGTGTGTGAGGCGCGTCGCGTCGGGATAGAGGAAAAACGCGTACGCCTGCTCCTCGCGGCGCCCCACGCGCCCCCGCAGCTGGTCCATCTGCGCGAGGCCAAGGTCCTGCGAATCGTCGACGATCAGCGTGTTGGCGCGCGGGATGTCGAGGCCACTTTCGACGATCGTCGTGCAGACGAGGATGTCGATCCGCCCCTCGAGAAAATCGAACATCACGCGCTCCATCTCCCCCTCGGCCATCTGTCCGTGCACGAGCCCCACGTTCAGGTTCGGAAAGAGGCGCTGCAGGTAGATCACGCGCGAGGCGATCGACTGCACGCGGTTGTGCACGAAAAAAACCTGCCCGCCGCGCGAGTGCTCCCGTAGAACGGCGTTTTTGACGAGCGATTCCGACCACGGCCCCGTGACGGTCAAAACGGGCAGGCGCCTTTGCGGCGGTGTTTGCAGCAGCGAAAGGTCGCGCAGCCCTTTGAGCGACATGTAAAGCGAGCGCGGGATCGGCGTGGCCGAGAGCATCAGCACGTCCACCGACTTTTGCACGCGCTTGAGGTGCTCCTTGTGCAGCACGCCGAAGCGGTGTTCCTCGTCGATCACGACCAGCCCCAGATTTTTGAAACAGACGTCCTTGCCCAGTAGGCGGTGCGTGCCGATCACGACGTCGACACGCCCTTCGCGCAATCCTTGCAGGATTTTCTTTTGTTTCGCGAGCGGCACAAAGCGGGAGATCTCCTCCACGCGGACGGCGAAAGCCCCGAACCGCGACGTGAACGTGCGGGCGTGCTGCTGTACCAAAAGCGTCGTCGGTGCCAGGATCACGACCTGCTTGCCGGCAAAGACCGCCCGCGCCGTCGCGCGTAGCGCGACTTCGGTCTTGCCGAAACCGACGTCGCCGACCACGAGGCGGTCCATCGGAAATGGGCGCGCCATGTCGCGCGAGATCTCCTCGAACGCCGCGCGCTGGTCGGTCGTCTCCGCATAGGGGAACGTTTTTTCGAACTCCGACTCGAGCTCCTCCTGCGGTTCGAGCGCCGTTCCCGGAGCGAGCTCGCGCGACGCGTAAAGCGCCAGCAGCTCCTTAGCGGCCTCGGCGGCCTGCGCCTGCGCGCGCGCGCGTGCGCGGCGCCAGTGACCGCCCTTCAGGCTGTCGGCTTTCGGCGTCTCGCCGAGCACGTTGTTATAAACGGAAATTTTGTGGAAGTGCATCACCGGGATCATCAGGCGGCGGTTGTCGGCGAATTCGAGCAGCAGATACTCGCGCCCCTCGTCGCTCATCGAGCCCTGAAAACGCGCGACGCCATAGTCGTCGTGCACGACCCACTGCCCCGGCTCGAAGCGCTCCTGCCAATCGACCGGCGAACGGGCGACGAACGACGTATCCCCTTCGGGCGCCTCCGTGCTCGTGACGCGCGAAACGGCGACGCCGGCGAGCTCCAGATCGCCCAGAAATATTTTTTTACCGCCTTCGTCAGCCGGCTCGTCGACGCAAAAACCCTCGGAAAGAAGCGCCTTTTTCGTCGCGTAACCGCGTATGGTGCCCCAGTCGAGGTATTTTTGCGTGCTCGAACAGACCGTGATCGCGTACCCCTCCGACGCTTTCGTCGCGCAGTACGCCTCGAGGTCGCGCAAGCGCCCCCGAAACGTAGGGATGCCCGCGTACGGCAGGCGAACGGGCGCCAGGCGCACTTCGCGCGTGACGCGAAGCACTCGGTGGCGGGCGAAGTGCGCGAGCGCCTCTTCCCAGCGTAACCACCCCTCGCCCTCGACGCCCGCGTCGCCGTTCGCGAACGGAGCGTCGCCCGCGCTCGGCGCGTTGCCGCTGAGCCAGGTTGCGTTTTCGGCGGCCGCTTCGATCTCGCGCGGTTCGAACAGGACGACCTGCAGCCCCTCCGGTAACAGCGACGCGAACGTGAGGCGCGCGCGCGCCGAAAGCGCCTGCAGGTCGAC
>JAVBRL010000116.1:0-10303 GCA_031547985.1 Synergistaceae bacterium | reverse complement strand
TCCGGATGCCGCGACATCGCCGTCGCCGCTCCGAAGAGCGTCACAATGCGCGCCTGCAGTGGCGCCGACACATCGCTCGTCAACTGCTGGACGAGCGGTTTGCGTTCAAGCCGCGCACAGTCGTAAACGTTTTGCGCGCCTTTTTCGGGAATCATTGCCCCTTCCCCTCGCTCACCCATGGAAGCACGACGGCATGGCCGGTACAGCCGGCGCCTTTTCCGAACGCAACTCCGTGTAAAAGCGCCTCCCTCAAATAGGCCCTCCCGCGCTCTACGGCCGTTTCGAGCGAACACCCGGCCGCGAGCTCGGCCGTGATCGCCGCCGAGAGCGTGCAGCCTGTACCGTGATTGCACGTCGTTTCGATCCGCTCGTCCTCGAACGACAGAAGCTTTTCACCCAACGCGAGCACGTCGACGATCGAATCTCCCCCGCGAAGATGGCCCCCTTTGAGCAACACAGCACAGCCCATGCGCTCGCGCAGCGCGCGCGCCGCGTCGCGCATCGCGCCTCTGTCCTGCAATGAGCCGGGCTTCGCGCCCAGCAGGCATTCCGCCTCCGGCAGGTTGGGGGTGATCAGCGTCGCGAGCGGCAGCAGCAAATCGATCAACGCCGCCTGCGTATCCTCCGAGACGAGCCGGTCACCGCTTTGAGCCACCATCACCGGGTCAACCACGAGCGAGGCTCCCTCTTTTTTCATATAGGGCGCCAAAGATGACGCGACGACTCGGATCGTCCGCGCATCCGCGAGCATGCCCGTTTTGAACGCACGCACGTCCATGTCGTCGGCGACCACGCGGATCTGCCCGGCGACGACCTCGTCGGCCACCGTAGCGAACCCCGCGACACCCTGCGAATTTTGCACCGTCAGCGCGGTGATCGCCGTGGTGCCAAAAACGCGCAACGCCGCGAACGTCTTGAGGTCCGCCTGGATCCCCGCGCCGCCCCCCGAGTCGCTTCCCGCGATCGTCATCGCGATCCCCCGATACAACCCTTTCGCCTGCACCATCTCGTTCGACCTCCTTCTTCCGTATCCAACACAAAAAGCGGAGGATCCGCCTCGTTCACGAGCGAATCCTCCGCCTTCGACATCTTGCCCCTTGCAGCTCGGTCTCGCTCCCTACGCCGGTACTAGCCGGATCAGGTTCTTGGGGTCGAAGGGTTTTTGTTGCGCCCCTCCTCTCAGCCGATAAGCTCCCCCGGAGTTTTTTGGTTTTTGTCTTTTCTGGTTCGACCGTGGGCTTTCGCCCCTGTACGAATACCTCCCTATGCGGGAATCGATTCCGTTTCGCCCGAACTCTCTTCCGTCGGGGGCACGTCCGGACTTCCCGCTTGCGGGTTGCCTACGAGCTCCACTCGACGATAACGCTCGATCCCCGTTCCCGCCGGAATCAGCAGACCGATGATCACATTTTCCTTCAAACCACGCAGGCCGTCAACTTCGCCACGCACGGCGGCGGCGGCGAGAACCTGCGCCGTCTGTTGGAACGAGGCGGCGGAGAGGAAGCTGTCCGTCGCAAGCGCGGCCTTCGTCACGCCATGGACGACGGGGCGCCACTGCGGGGCCTCCTGCAGACGTGTCACGAACGAAACGCGCTGGATCAGCTGCTTCGTCTCCGAAGGCGCCAACTGGGGGCGTACGAGAAGCTGTTCGGGACAGTTCTGCACGAGCGTCTCGAGGATCTTGTGGCTGACTTCCTGCCCCGCCTCGGCGATGACATACCCTTGCGCGTCGTGCACTTCCTCGAGCAGGACCTTCCCGTAGACCTTCTCGCTCAAGACCTGATGAATCACGCGATCGCGCATCAGGATCGTCTTTTCGATCTCCACGGCCGTGATCGCTCCTTCGACCAAGCCGCGCACGATGCTTCCGTCGAGCATCTGCGGGATATCCTCGATCTCGTTGCCATCAATGTCGAGCGCCTTCGTGAGCGGCTTGCCGAAGTAGTACTCAATCAAGATGTGGTGCATCGCGTCGGAGAGGTTCACAAGCTCCGGCGCTTTCCAGATCTTGATGCTTTCGACATTCGCTGCGCTCAAACTCCCGATCAGATCTTGCGTCAGCAGCGCATCTTTGTGGGCGACGAACGTGCCCCCCTGCTGGATGTTCTCGGCAAGATAGGCGGCGTCACAAAGCGAATCGAGTACTTCCGTATCGCGAACCCAGACAGGCTGCGGCGGGTTCGAGACGATCTGCATCAAGTCGGCGTTCGAAAGGCGTCGCCCGGCGGGCAGTACCGTCTCGCCGTCGACCTTGTAGTCCTCGATGATCTCGAGGTTTTCGAGCAATCTCCGGAACGCCGCTTCGCCCACGATCACCCGGATCGCCCCCTGGTCGTCCTCCACGTGCATTTCCGTAAGCGGCGCCCCAGGGTGCAGGATCACTTCCAACGCACGCGGCGTGAGCGGCTTGCCCTTGAAACCCGCGTTCGCGTCGTTGTGTCCTGGCTCCTTGATGTCGTTAAGCTGCTTGCCCTCCAGGAACGTCACGGCCTGCTCGAGCATCTGAGCATTGAGCCCATCCAGGTGCCCGATCTCGATCTTGAGGTCCTCGAGCCAGACGAGCTCTCCCGAAACGAACGAGCTGTCCCCTTCTTCGAGCACCCGCACGCGGTTGACCGGAGCGACTTTGCGCAGGATCGTCTCGATATGCTTGTCGTTGATCGCGACGCCCTGCGAACGATAGACCTCCTGGATTCCGTCGAGCAGGTAACGCTGTGTCGCCGCCAGCCCCTGCACCTCGAGCAACTGCTGCGGATCGATGTAGCCTTCCGTCAGTTCCTGCCCCTTCGTGATCTGGATACCCTCCTCGATGCCGACGAGCAGGTTCTGGGACGCCGGGATGTTGTAGGGGACTTTCTCCTCGTTGCCGTTTTCATCGGCAAAAGCCACGATGAGTTTTTTCTTGCCCTCCATCTCGCGGATTTCGACGATCGTTCCGTTGTGTTCCGCCAGGATGGCGACCTTCTTGGGGCGGCGCACTTCGAACAGCTGTTCGATACGCGGCAACCCCTGCGTGATGTCCTCCCCCGTGAACTGGCGCACGCCACCCGTGTGGAACGTGCGCATCGTGAGCTGTGTACCGGGTTCGCCGATCGACTGCGCCGCCACGACGCCCACGGTCTCCCCGATGGCGATGCGCTTGCGCGTCGCCAGGTCACGACCGTAGCACGTGCGGCAGATCCCGTGCCTGAGCGCACATGTGAGCGGGCTACGGACCCAGAACGAATCGAATCCGAGATCGTCGAGTTCCTGCGCCAGCTGCACGGAAATTTCCTCGCCCGCAGCGACCAGGATTTCGCCCGTTTTGGGATGAGGGACGTCTCTTAAGGCCACGCGCCCCGAGAGACGTTCGGCCATGGAAATGACGACTTTCCCCTCCTGCAGGAGCGGACGGATTTCGACCCCCTGGTCCGTGTGGCAGTCTTCGTCCATGATGATGAGGTCCTGCGCCACGTCGACCAAACGACGCGTCAGGTACCCCGATTTGGCCGTGCGAAGCGCCGTGTCCGCCAGCCCTTTGCGGGCTCCGTGCGTCGAGATGAAATATTCGAGCATGTTCAGCCCCTCGCGGAAGTTGGCCACGATCGGGTAATCGATGATACGCCCGGAAGGATCGGCCATCAGGCCGCGGATCCCGGCCATCTGCGCTACCTGCCCGCGGGTACCGCGAGCGCCCGAGTCGACCATCAGCTTGAGCGGGTTGACGTCGCTCATATGGTCGACGATCTTGTCCGCAATGCGGCGTCCAGCGCTCGACCAGATGGTGTCCTTCTGGCGGATGTATTCATCATCCGTCAGAATCCCCATGCCGTACTGGGCGGAAAGTTCTTCCTCCTGCCCCAGCGCTTCCTGGACGATCTCCTTTTTCTCCGGGGGAACCGTGACGTCGCCGACACCGAGGCTGATTCCGCTCTGCGTCGACCAGCGGTAACCCAAGAATTTGATGGAGTCGAGCATCTCGACCATCGCCGCCGATCCGACCTCATCGTACGCGTTGTCGAGAAGGCGGCTCAAATCCTTCTTTGCGATGGTTTGGTTGATGAAACGAAGCGCCTCGGGCAGCGCGTAGTTGAAGAGCACGCGCCCCGGAGACGTTTCAAGCCACGTCTCTTTCACGCCCCAGGTGGGGTCGGCCTTGATGAAGATTTTAGAGTTGATGTGGACCAGACCGTGATCCACCGCCGACAGGACGTCTTCCATGTCGCGGAAGCGGCGTCCTTCGCCTTTCAAACTCTCGCGAAAACCCGTGAGGTAGAAAATGCCGAGGATGATGTCCTGCGTCGGCGTCACCACCGGTCGGCCGCTCGCCGGAGAGAGCAGGTTGTTCGACGAAAGCATCAGGATGCGCGCCTCCGTCTGCGCCTCGATGGAAAGCGGCACGTGAACAGCCATCTGGTCCCCATCAAAGTCCGCGTTGAACGCCGTGCAGACGAGCGGGTGCAGGCGAATCGCCTTGCCTTCGATCAGCACGGGCTCGAACGCCTGGATTCCCAAGCGGTGCAACGTGGGGGCACGGTTGAGCATGACGGGGTGATCTTTGATGATGTTCTCCAAAATCGCCCACACTTCGTCGCGGCCGCGTTCGATAAAACGCCGCGCGCTCTTGACGTTGGGGGCGAGCCCGCGTTCGACGAGTTCGTGCATGACGAACGGCTTGAAGAGCTCAAGCGCCATCTGCTTGGGCAGGCCGCACTGATAGAGGTTCAAGTTCGGCCCGATGACAATGACGGAGCGCCCCGAGTAGTCGACGCGCTTGCCGAGCAGGTTCTGCCGGAAACGTCCCTTCTTGCCGCGCAGCAGATCCGTGAGGCTCTTCAAGGGACGGTTGCCGGCCCCCAGCACTGCTTTGCCGCGACGACCATTGTCGATCAAAGCGTCGACCGATTCCTGCAGCATGCGTTTTTCGTTGCGCACGATGATCTCCGGCGCGCGCAGCTCCTGAAGCTTTTTCAAGCGATTGTTGCGGTTGATCACGCGGCGGTAGAGGTCATTGAGGTCGGAGGTCGCGAAGCGGCCGCCGTCGAGCTGCACCATCGGACGCAGGTCCGGCGGGATGACCGGCAGGACGGAAAGCACCATCCACTCCGGCTTGCTCGCGCTCTTGCGGAAATCCTCGGCGACCTGAAGGCGCTTGACGAGCTTGCGCTTTTTCTGGCCCGACGATTCGGCAATCTCTTCGCGCAAGGACAGCACGAGGTCGTTCAAGTTCGTCTGCGTCAACAGCAGATGAACCCCCTCGGCTCCGACGCCCCCCGCGAATCCCTTGTCATACGCCGTGCAGAGGCGCTCCTCGCGTTCCAGAATGATGTCCGAGCGCTGAAAGTGCGAGTCACTGCCGTGGATCACGATGCAACAGGGATCCTCGATCGTCTCGGTGTGCTGCTCCGCCTGAAAACGACCGGGGTATTTCTGGCTGTAGAGGCGATATTCGCTTTCCGAAATAATATCGCCCTTCTGGAAGGGAAGATGCACGACCGACGTCACATAAAACGCCTCTTGTGTCCCCAGCATAGCGCGTTTGGGTTCGACACCTGACGGTAGTTCACACTTCGCGAGGAGGCTTTCGCCCACGATCTGCTCCTGTTCCGGATCATCGACCGAGGGGATCCGGTACGCCGGTTCCACCTTGAAGAGTTCGGGGCCGAAATCGTTTCGCAGGCGTGCAAGCTGCGTGTTGCCGATCACGTCGCCGTCATCGATCGGGATATCGTCGACTTTGACGATGCGTAACGCCTCTTCGGCCTTGAACTTCGGGTCGTAATGGCGGTGGATCCGTTCCTCGCACGCCGCGACCAGATCGCCGCGACGCGCCAAGTCGGGGCGGCGCCCCTCGTTGATCACCTTGTACACGAGTTCCCGCCGGCGCGTCGGTGCGAAGTAGACCACTTTCTCCAGATCTTTCGTCGACGTCCCCAAAAGCAGGCTTAGGCGACTGGGGATCCCGCGTAGGTACCAGATGTGTACGACGGGGGCCGCGAGCTCGATATGCCCCATGCGCTCGCGGCGTACCCGGTTGTCTGTCACTTCGACACCGCAGCGGTCACACACGACGCCGCGGAATTTCGGACCGCTGCGCTTGTATTTGCCGCACGCGCACTCGTAGCTGCGCATGGGGCCAAAGATCCGTTCGCAGAAAAGCCCGTCCTTTTCGGGACGCAACGTGCGATAGTTAATGGTCTCAGGCTTTTTGACCTCGCCGCTCGAGAGCTCGCGAACTCTCTCGGGCGAAGAGAGCTTCATACGGACGCCCGCGATCGTTTGGTAACTCATCTAGTTTTCACTCCCCCGTTCGGAGTCTTGATCCTCATCATCTAGACTATCCGATTCGAAAAGGTCGTCGAGGCCAGAACTCGGCGCCGTCGTGACGCTGCCGGTCGAATCCTTGAAAATGGAATCGCCGTCGTCGGATCCGCTGACCTCCGTCAATTCGAGTCCGCTGTACTCCGCCGCTTCCGCCGTGAAGAGGTCCGAACCCGCCGCAGGCGGCGTGAACGGCTCGCCCACCGTCTCGTCGAAAACATCGACGACAGCATCCGGCCGGAAGGAGGGCACGCGGTACCCGCGCTCTTCCTCGTCGTCGCCAAGGGTCAGCTCGCCGAACGTACCATCCTCATACATGATCTCGACGTCGAGACCCAACCCCTGCAGCTCCTTGATCAACACTCGGAAGCTCTCCGGGACACCCGGTTTCGCCAGGTTGTGCCCCTTGACGATTCGCTCGTAAGTGCGCAAGCGCCCGCGGATATCGTCCGATTTGACGGTGAGCATCTCCTGCAGCATGTGAGAGGCGCCATACCCCTCGAGCGCCCAGACTTCCATTTCGCCGAAGCGCTGGCCGCCGAACTGCGTCTTGCCGCCCAGAGGCTGCTGCGTGATCAAACTGTACGGCCCGATCGAACGTGCGTGGATCTTGTCGTCGACCAAGTGAATCAGTTTGAGCATGTACATGACGCCCACGGTCACCTTGTTGTCCATCGGCTCGCCCGTCCGGCCGTCGAACAACGTGATCTTGCAATCGTTCGTAAGGTCGGGATATTTTGTCTTTTGGATCTCCTGGAGATAGGGCACGAGATGACTCTCGGGCGCCGCTTCGAAGACGGGAGTCGCCACGTTCCAACCGTTCTGGAACGCTACGAAGCCCATAATCGTCTCGAGCACCTGCCCCAGATTCATGCGGCTGGGTACGCCGAGCGGGTTCAAAACCACGTCGATGGGGATACCGTCGGAAAGATAGGGCATATCCTCCTCGGGCAGGATCTTCGACACGACACCCTTGTTACCGTGGCGTCCCGCCATCTTGTCGCCTTCCGTGATCTTGCGGAACTGCGCCACGTAGACCTTCACGACCTCGTTCACGCCGGGGCTCAGGTCTTCACTGTTTTCGGCGCGGCTCAAGCGCTTGACGGAAACGACCTTGCCGCCTTCCCCGTGGGGAACGCGCAGGCAGGTGTCGCGTACCTCGCGCGCCTTTTCGCCGAAGATCGCGCGCAAGAGCTTTTCCTCGGGCGACTGGTCGGACTCCCCTTTCGGGGTGACTTTGCCCACGAGGATATCGCCCGCTTTCACCTCGGCGCCGACACGCACGATTCCGTCTTCGTCAAGGTTTTTGAGCGCGTCTTCGCCGACATTGGGGATATCACGCGAGATCTCCTCGGCTCCCAGTTTCGTGTCGCGCGCTTCCACTTCGTACTCCTCGATGTGAATCGACGTGTAGTAATCCTCCTTGACCAGTTTCTGGTTAAGCAGGATCGCGTCTTCGAAGTTGTATCCCTCCCAGGAGACGAACGCGACCAGGACGTTGCGTCCCAGCGCGAGTTCGCCGCCGTCGCATGACTGACCGTCGGCGATGATCTGCCCCTGAGCGACCTTGTCGCCACGCCGGACGATCGGGCGCTGGTGAATGATCGTCCCCTGGTTCGAGCGGCGGAACTTGATCAGCTTGTACTGGTCGATTCGTTTGTTGGGCGTCACGATCTCGATCGTGTTCGCGTCGACGTATGTCACTTTGCCGCTTCGCTCGGCGACGACGCAGGAGCCCGAATCCTTCGCGATCCGATGTTCGATCCCCGTCCCCACGACCGGAGCGCGCGCTGCGACGAGCGGCACCGCCTGGCGCTGCATATTCGATCCCATCAGGGCACGGTTCGCGTCGTCGTGCTCCAGGAAGGGAATGAGCGCCGTCGAGATTGAAACGATCTGCTTGGGGGAGATGTCAAGGAAGTCCACCTTCGAAGAGTCCACTTCCATGATGTTTCCTCGGTGGCGGACGTAGACCATCTCGTCGCGGAGATTGCCGTCCTCGTCCGTCGCGCTGTCCGCGCGCCCCACGTAGTAATCGTCCTCTTCATCGGCCGAAAGGTCGACGACTTCGTCCGTCACGCGACCGTCCACGACGCGACGGCGCGGCGTGACCAAAAATCCGTAGTCGTTGATCTGCGCATGCGTCGCGAGCGACGTAACGAGCCCGATATTCGGGCCTTCAGGCGTCTCGATCGGGCAGACCCGGCCGTAGTGCGTGTAATGCACGTCACGCGCTTCGAATCCCGCCCGCTCACGGCTCAGGCCGCCGGGGCCGAGCGCCGAGAGGCGGCGACGGTGCGTCAGCTCCGCCAAAGGGTTCGTTTGGTCCATGAATTGCGAAAGCTGACCTGACCCGAAGAACTCGCGTAGCGCCGCCGAGACGGGACGCACGTTGATCAAGTCCTTCGCCATCGAAGCGGCGAGGTCGGGCGTGGTCGTCATGCGCTCCTTGGCGATGCGCTCCATGCGCAACAGTCCCACGCGTACTTGGTTTTGCAGCAGTTCGCCGACCGCGCGCACCCGGCGGTTGCCAAGATGGTCGATGTCGTCCTCCCGCTCCGTGCCGTTGCGCAGGGCCAAGATCGCCTTGATGATCGCCACAACGTCCTGAATCGACAGCAGGCGCACGTTCGACGGGATGTCGAGGTGCAGGCGTCGGTTGATCTTGTAGCGTCCCACGCGCCCCAGGTTGTAGCGCCGGGAGTCGAAGAAGATGCTGTGCACATACTCGCGCGCGTTTTCCATCCGTGCCGGCTCGTTCGGGCGCAGTCTCTTGAAGAGTTCGAGCACAGCTTCGTCTTGTGTCTGCGTGTTGTCACGCTCAAGCGTGGCCGCGATCGCCGGATCGACGTCCCAAACCCGGACCTTCGTGCGCCCTTGGGTAAACAGCGCCTCAAGGTCTTCTTTCGTGATGCGGCCGTTCTTGCGGATCACGATCTGCCCTTCCGGGCCCACGATATCCTCGGCGAGGATATTTCCCTTGACTTCGTCGTCGACCAAATCCAGTTCCTTTTGAGTCGCTCCCAGGAGCTTCAGGAGATCGTCCGTCGATTCCGTGCCAAAAGCACGCAGAAGCATCGTCACGGGGATTTTCTTGCGGTTGTCGATCTTCACGGAGACGACATCGCCCGGGGCGAGGTCGAACTCGAGCCACGCGCCGCGATCCGGGATCACTTTGGCGATGAAGACCTCCTGCCCCGGAACGCCCAGTTCCGCACTCAGGTAAACGCCCGCGGATCGTGCGAGCTGGTTGACGACGACGCGTTCCGTTCCGTTGATGATGAACGTGCCGCGATCGGTCATCACCGGAAAATCGCCGAGGTAGATCTCCTCCTCTTTGATTTCGCCGGTCTTCTTGTTCGCCAGGCGAATGGTCGCCCGAATGGGCTGCGACCAGGTGAGGTCGCGGTTTCTGGCCTCGTCGAAGCTCGTACTGGGAGGGTCCACGTAGTAGCGGATGAACTCCAGCGCAAAAGACCCGTCGTAGTTCTCGATCGGAAAAATTTCGTCGAAAAGTTCCTGCAATCCTTGCAAGTTTCTCTCGGCAGGTTCCTTATCGCTCTGGAAAAACCAGCGATAGGAATTTCTTTGGACTTCCACCAGGTCCGGCAGCGGCCGCAGATCACGTTCGTTGCCGAAGATCTTTCTCTCGCGCGGTATCGTTAGAGGGGCTCCAACAGACATATGACAACTACCCCCTGCATAGAGGATTTTAGTGGGACTTATAGACCATGCAAGGAGAGATTGTATAAAAAAAGACACCCCATGTCAATAGACAGGGTGTCTTTGACTGTCTATGGTGTCGAGGGGGGGAATTGAACCCCCAAGAGCGTTAGCTCACTGGAACCTGAATCCAGCGCGTCTACCAATTCCGCCACCCCGACGCGAGCATCGGACATTTACAACGGTCGACATTGTAACAACTCCTCTTCGATTTGGCAACACTCATTAAAGCGAAGCACGCGAAAAAATAACTCCGGGGCTTCTTTGCTATAATCTCTTC
>JAVBRL010000219.1:0-2536 GCA_031547985.1 Synergistaceae bacterium | reverse complement strand
AACAGCAACTTCGGGCGCGCGTTCAAAGCGTGCCGCGATGACTACGTCGCTGCGTCGTTGCTGGGTTTCAACACCGCCCAATATCGAGTCTTCAGCCTCGCGATCTCAGGTTTTTACTGCGGCGTCTCCGGGGCACTTTTGGGTGGTTTCATGTCCTTCATCCAGCCGGTCATGTTTGACATGGCGAAATCGACCGAGCTTGTCTCGATCGTTGTCTTCGGTGGGCTGGGTTCGATGAGCGGATGCTTGATCGGCACGACGATTCTTACGCTTGTGACGGAACTCTTCCGCCCGATCGCCCAGTACCGTATGCTCATCTACGGTCTCGTGCTTGTGCTCGTCATGGTTTTACGCCCCGAAGGGATCATGGGTACGAACGAACTGACGCCGAGCTATATCAAAAGCTTTTTTTCACGCAAGAAAACGGCGAATGAAACGGCGGATACGGAGGAGGTGGCGGAACGATGACGGCACTTTTGGAGCTCAAAAACGTGAGTAAATCGTTCGGCGGTATTCAGGCCGTCAAAGATATGACGTTCGCCATCGAGTCCGGGGAGCTCGCCGGATTGATCGGTCCCAACGGCGCTGGAAAGACGACGATCTTCAACCTCGTCACGGGAGTCTACGACGTTTCGAGTGGCGATATCGTGTACCAGGGAGCGAACATCAACCGCTTGAAGACGTACCAGGTTGTCTCGCGCGGAATTGCGCGTACGTTCCAAAACCTGCGCCTGTTTGCGCGGTCGTCCGTGCTCGAAAACGTCATGACCGCCGCGCAGCAGCACCACAAATACGGTTTTCTGGCGGCGCTGAGCCACCTCGGAAGCTGGAAGGCCAAGGAAAAGGCCATTCGCGAAGAGAGTATGGCGCTTCTAGAACGCGTGGGGCTCGCGGATCGCGCCGCTCAGGCGGCGGGGACGCTGCCGTACGGCCTGCAGAGGCGGCTTGAGATCGCCCGGGCGCTTTCGCTACGCCCGAACCTCTTGCTGTTGGACGAGCCGGCGGCTGGGATGAACGCCGACGAAGTCGAACAGCTCAACGAACTGATCGTCCACATCTACGAGGATTTCAAACTGACGATCCTGCTGATCGAACACCACATGGACATGGTGATGGAGATCTGCCCGCATATCGTGTGCATGAACTTCGGGGCCAAGATCGCCGAAGGGTCTCCCGAGGAGATTCAGGGGCACCCCGAAGTTCTGAAGGCGTACCTGGGGGAGGAGGAGTAGTCGATGTCCGGCGAGATGAACGCAATAAAAACATCGGAGGACAGAAAACCTCTCCTCGCGGTGAGGGACCTTTCGGTCAATTACGGCGCGATCAAGGCGCTCAAAGGCGTGAGCCTCGATGTGTACGCGGGGGAGATCGTCGCCGTGATCGGCGCGAACGGCGCGGGCAAATCGACGCTCATGAACGCGATCATGGGAACCGTTCCGCGCGCGAAAGGGCAAGTCCTGCTGGGCGAGGCGGCGCTGCCCGCCAAGGGTTTTTTGGTCGTAAGTTCGGGGGTGAGTCTTTCGCCCGAGGGACGCAAGGTCTTCGCACCGCTCACGGTCTATGAAAACCTGGAGATGGGGGCTTTCCCGTTGCGCGACAAGAATACGGTCGCCGAGCAGATGAAAGAGGTTTACACACTCTTTCCGCGCCTCGAGGAACGCAAGGACCAGTACGCCGGGACGCTCTCGGGCGGTGAGCAGCAGATGCTCGCCATCGGGCGTGCGCTTATGGCCAAGCCGCGGGTGCTGCTGCTCGACGAGCCGTCATTGGGGCTCGCTCCGATCATCATCAACGAGATTTTCAAAGAGCTGACGAAAATCAACCGCACACTCGGCATGACGATCCTGATCGTGGAGCAGAACGCGCGCAAGGCGCTGATGCTCTCGCATCGCGCGTACGTACTTCAGACGGGGAAGATCACGATGGAAGGAAAATCCAAAGACCTCTTGCACAATCCGGAGATTGAGGAAGCCTACCTGGGCGGCAAAAAGAAAAAATAAGTGGATTTTTGAAAGGTTTTGTGACGCGGGTGCAGGGAGCGCGGCTCCCTGCGCTTTTTTATTTCGGTTTACTCTCCCGACACGCGCGCGGTTTCGACGAAAATGTCCGGCGCGACGGCTTCGCGGTAAGCGGCGAGGCTTTGCGGGGAGCTGTCGATCTCGAGGTATGAGCGCTCGCCGTTCGGTCTTCTGGGTTTGTTCCACCACGAAACGGCTTTGATGCGCGGGTAACGCCCCGCCGCGAGCGTGCCGTAGGCCTGGGCGATCCAGCGTGGTTTGTCGGTGCGGGCGAAATCCTCGCGAATGCCGATCTCTAAAATCGCGAACGGTTTGGTGGGTGAAATTTTTTCAAGCTCTACGTAAAGCGCGTCCATCGTCGCGACGAAGTCTTTCGCGGGGCCGTCGCGCAACCTACCATAAAAACTGACACCGATCCAGTCCACCCAATCGTCGCCGGGGTAATAATTTCGAATCGCGTTGCCGGGGTTTTGCGTGCTTGACGGGTGCCCGAAAGCGTCGGCGTGAAAGACCCACGT
>JAVBRL010000071.1:0-14665 GCA_031547985.1 Synergistaceae bacterium | reverse complement strand
AAATTCTGCGACATAGCTCCTCGACCCTCTCGTTCCGCGAGATCGAACGGCTTGTGGAGCGCATGAAATCGATCCTCTTCCCGGGCATATTCGACCTCGTCGGGATCGGACAGGCCTCGATGCGCTATCACGTCACGGCGCAGCTCGACCAACTGCACTCCATGCTCACGGAGCAGATCCGCCTCGGCATCTGTTTCTTCTGCACCGACGAGGACCAGGAACAGATCCCGGACAGCGTGGAGTGCGTCGAACGTTCCCGCCTGAAGGCGATCGCTTTCATCGACGAGATCCCACATATACGCGACCTGCTGCTGACGGATATCCGCGCCGCGTTCGAGGGCGACCCCGCCGCCAAGAGCGAAGCGGAGGTCATCCTGTGTTATCCGTCCATCAAAGCGCTGCTTCATCACCGGATCGCCCATGCGCTCTACTCGCTCGGCATCCCCATCATCCCGCGCATCATCTCCGAGATGGCGCACTCGCAGACCGGCATCGACATCCACCCAGGCGCTTCGATCGCGGAGTCGTTTTTCATCGACCACGGAACGGGCGTCGTGATCGGCGAAACGGGCGTCATCGGCAAGCACTGCCGCGTCTATCAGGGCGTCACCCTGGGGGCTCTGTCGTTTCCCAAGGACGCGCAGGGGAACATCGTCAAAAACCTGCCGCGCCACCCCGTGCTCGAGGACAACGTGATCGTCTACTCGGGAGCGACGATCTTGGGGCGTGTGACGATCGGCAAGGGCGCCGTCATCGGCGGCAACGTCTGGCTCACGCAGGACGTTCCCCCCGGCGCCAAGATCGTGCAGCAACAGTCGATCCCGACTCAGACGACAATCCTCGGCAAGGCGGGAGCTTAAAAAAACTCGCTGAAAAAATGATCGCGATCGAGGGGCGACATAACCGCGCGATCGTCTTTGCGGACACGGTCGAACAGACGGCCCGCGAGCAGATCCGCACCCTTTGCGACCAATCGTTCGCCAAAGGCAGCAAGATCCGCATCATGCCGGACGTCCACGCGGGCGCCGGGTGCACGATCGGAACTACGATGACGATCGGCGGCGCAATCGTCCCCAACCTTGTGGGGGTGGATATCGGCTGCGGCGTCGAGGTTGTGCGGTTCGAGGAAACGGCGGCCGATTTTTCGCGGCTCGACGCCCTGATCCGGCGCGAAATCCCCTCGGGCTTCGCGATTCGAAAAACGCCCCCCGCAGCGGCAGACGACGTGAAGCTCGCGTCGCTTCGCTGCGCAGCATCGGTCGACATCGACCGCGCACGGCACAGCGTCGGCACCCTGGGCGGCGGCAACCATTTCATCGAGGTCGCCCGCGACGAGGCGGGGCTCTTTTATCTTCTTGTGCACTCGGGAAGCCGGCACCTGGGGCTCGAAGTCGCGAACTTTTACCAGAAAATGGCGCAAAAAAAACGCCGCAAGGAGGACGTGCCGCCCGCGCTCGCCTATCTGACCGAAGGCGATTTCAAAGATTACCTGCACGACATGGCGATCATCCAGCGTTTCGCCGACACGAACCGCCGGGCGATTGCGCGAACGATCCTCGAAGGCATGAATTGGCGCGCGGCCGAGCGATTCGCCACCGTGCACAACTATATCGACACGGATTCCATGATCCTGCGCAAGGGAGCCGTCTCGGCCCGACGAGGGGAACGCCTGCTCATCCCGATGAACATGCGCGACGGCAGCCTGATCTGCGTCGGCAAGGGAAACATCGAGTGGAACCATTCGGCCCCGCATGGAGCGGGGCGTTTGATGAGTCGTTCGGAGGCGTTAAAATCGCTCTCACTGCCGGAGTTCAAAAAATCCATGGGAGCCGTCTACACGACGTCCGTAGGCCCCAAAACGCTCGACGAAGCCCCCATGGCCTACAAACCGATGCACGAAATCGCTCGCCAGATCGGCGAAACGGTGGACGTCGAAACACGCCTCGTCCCCGTCTACAACTTCAAAGCCGCCGAGAAATAAAAAAGACCGCCCCGAAAAGAAGGCGGCCCCTTGAGGTATTTTAAGCTTTTAAGTTACATCAGCCCCATCAAACGAGGCAAGAAGAGCGTGATCTGCGGAAACAGCGACAGGATGAAAAGTCCCACGAGCAGAGCCGCCAAAATCGGCAGCACGGGCGGTGTCAGCTCCTCGATGGAAAGGCCGCTGATCCGGCACCCCACGAAAAGGCTCACCGCGACCGGGGGCGTCACGCATCCGACGGCGACCATGATCGCGAGCATGACGCCAAACCACACGGGATCCCACCCGAATGTCGCCATGACCGGCATGATAAGCGGCATGAACACGTACATGAGCGACACGGCGTCAAGCAACATACCCCCTATGAAGAGGATCACGTAGATCATGAACAGCGTCACGTGCTCGTTGCCCGAGATCCCCAAAAGCAGCGCCGATGTCTTTTCCACCAGTCCCACGCTCGTGCTGACCCACGAGTACAGCCCCGCGCACGCGCTGATGAACATGACTGTGGCCGAGCCCATCGCCGTTTCGATCAATACTTCGTAGATGTCTTTCAACGTAAGCGATCGGTAGATCACGACCCCGACAAACAGTCCGTAAAAACACGCCACCGCGGCCGCTTCTGTCGGCGTGAAAACGCCGCCGTAGATGCCACCCAGAATGATCACGGGGATCAAAAGCGCGAAAAACGCTTCTTTAAACGCCTTACGCAGGTCACCCGGCTGCCTTCTCACGTTGTCGCCGCGATATCCCTTCCTGCGCGACGTGAGATAGACCGAGACGATCATGCAACCGGCGATGATGAACCCCGGAATAAATCCCGCCGCGAAGATGGCGCCGATCGAGACGCCGGTGATCACGCCGTACATGATGAACGCGATGCTCGGCGGAATAACACTCGAAAGCCCCGACGCCACCGAGACGACCGCCGTGGCGAACGGTTTGTCGTACCCCGCTTCGACCATGCCGGGGATCAGCACGACACCGAGCGCCGCGACCGTGGCGGCCGGAGAACCGCTCACCGCACCCCAGAACGCGGCGACCAGCACCGTGGCGATCGCGAGCCCGCCGGTAAAGTGCCCGAACGCGAGCCGGATGAGGTTGATGATCCGGCTCGCGATCCCCGCCCGGCTCATGATGTTCCCCGCCAGGATGAAATATGGGATCGCGAGCAGGGGGAATTTCGCGATGTTCGCGAAGAAGTTGTAGCTCACCATCGGCAGCCCCAGGTCCCAGTGCCACGCCACGACAACAGAGGCGATGCCGATCGAGATGGCGATCGGAACTTTGATCGCGAGCAGTCCAATAAAAAGAAGAACCGTCCAGAAAGCGGGATCGTAAAAAATATCCATCTGCCGCCCCCTTTAAAAGTTCCCCGACCGCAGGTCGGTCACAAGGCGCGAAACGATCCGCCAGATCGTGAGTACGGACAGCACGGGCATCGACGCGGTGAAGAAATACACCGGCAGCCTCATCGCCTCCGTTGTGACACCCATCTGCATCTCGTCTACCACTTCGACGTACCCCCAGTACATCAGGCAGAGAAAAAACGCGACGCACAGCACCATCGAAAAGATATACAGCACGCGGCGCACGGGCTTCGAAAAGCGGTCATATAACAGCGTCACCACCATGTTGCCGCCGCGCTTGAACGCGAGCGACACTCCCAGCATCGTCGCCCACACGAACATGTAAAGCGTCAGCTCCTCTGTGAACGCGAGCGAAAACCGCAAAAAATAGCGCGTCAGCACGTTGATAAAGCTGATGCTCGCCATGACGGCCAAAAACAGCGCGGCCAAAAGTTCCTCGATATTGTTCATCAATTTGCCCATAACGACTCCTTAAAAGCTAAGGCCGTGGGCGCTGCCCACACCTGCGAGGGGCGGAGCCCCTCGACCCCATTCTTCAATCTTCAATAAAAAGGAGTGCAGGGGATGACATCCCCTGCATCCTTTGAATTTGACTTTCTAGCGTACGCTCGCCATATCTTCCTTTGCGAGCTTGATCAGGTCTTCACCGATGATCGGCGACCATTTCGCGTAGACGCTTTCGACCACGCCGCGAAACTTTTTGATCTGGTCCGGCGTGAGCACGTTCAGCTTCGTCCCGTGCTCGCGCAGGTAGGCGCGCGGATCGATCGCGCCGCCCGAATTGTCCGCCGGCATGAGCCCCTTGGATTTCAGCCAGCGCTCGGACGTGCCGTCGTCCAGGTTCAAACGGCTCAGGCACTGATTGTATTTGCCGGCCTCGACGGCGCATTCGCGGATGATCTTCTGGATGTCCTCCGGGAAAGAGTTCCACACCTTCTGGTTCGCGACGTAGATCAGCGGATCGATCCAGTAGCTCCACTCCGTCACGTACTTCTGAAACTCATACACCTTGTAGGAGATGATGTAGGAGTAGGGATTCTCATGCCCGTCGACCACGTTCTGCTGCAGCGACGTCACCGTCTCGTTCCAGTTGATGTTCACGGGGTTGGCCCCCATGGCCTTGAACACATCGAGCAGCAAGGGGCTGCCCACGACGCGGACCTTCAGGTCTTTCAGGTCGTCGGGCGACGTGATGGGCCGGACGTTGTTCGTCAGTTCGCGCGCACCCTGCTCGCCCCAACCGAGCACTTCGAGGCCCATCTTGCTCAGGCGGCTTTTGAGCTCTGTGCCGGTCTTGCCGTTTTCGATCGCGTCGAGTGCCTTGTATTTATTCGGCTCCGACGAGACGAACCACGGAAGCAGGAAGATATTGCCCGCCGGGAACTGCGGCGCCCAGTTCATAAAGGTGGAGATCGAAAAATCGCCCACGCCGTTTCTCATGAGCATGAACTCGTTGGAGGCCTTGCCCGCGAAGAGCTGCCCGTTCCAATAGATCTTGATGTTGACTTTGCCGTCGGTGCGTTTTTTCACCTGCTCGGCGAAATAAGCGACCGCTTTGCCCGGAGGCGTTATCTCCGAGATGTTCGTGCTCATCTTATACTCCGGCTTGAACGGCGCCGCGAACGCGGCGGACGCCATCACCGTCAGGGCAACCAACAAACTCGTTACAAATCCCGCTTTTTTCATCATAAGAACCAACCTCCTGTTTTTTATTTTCTACTTCGGTGCGATCACATTGACAAGCGGCTTGCCGTCGCGAAGCGCTTCGATATTCTTCGCGATGACACCGTAACGCCGCCATGTGAGTTCCTTCGTCCACGCGCACGAGTGCGGCGTGCAGTAAACGTTTTCCAGCAGATGGAACGGATAGTCGGCCGGCTCGACTTTTTCCGCGCCCGGTTTCGGATAGCGCCACCACACATCGAGAGCAGCTCCCCCGATGCGCTTTTCAGCCAGGGCCTCGTAGATGTCCTTTTGCGAGAGAATCGGCCCGCGCGAAATGTTGATCAAAAACGCGTCCTTTTTCATGCGCGCGATGCGCCGTGCGTCGATCCACCCGGTCGTCTCGTCCGTCAGCGGGCAGGAGACCACGACGAAATCGGCACGCTCCAGAACTTCATCGATGCGATCGTTTCCCGTCAGTTCGTCGGCGAGCCCCTCGTCGTCACGGGGATATTTGTCGACAGCCAGCACGGTCATCCCGAAAGCTTTGGCGCGGCTCGCGATCGCTCGTCCGATACCACCGAAGCCGATCAGGCCCAACGTTTTGGAGTAAAGCTCTCCGTGAAAGATCCGCGAAGCGTAGATCGAAGGCCAATTCTCGGGAGTGAAACTCTTTCGCATCTCGCTCAAACGAATTTCCCACTCGAGCATCACGAGCATCACGTACTCGGCGATGGGGATCTGATGCTCGAACACGTTGCAAAGCACACACCCGTCCGCGAGCGACGCCCGGTCGATCCCGTCGAGCCCCGCTCCGGGAACGTGCAACATCTTGAACGCGGGACCCTTTTCCCCCCCTTCGCGCCGGTAGTTGAGCGTAATCACAACGTCATCGGGGCCGATCTGCCCATCGTATTCGGCGCCGAAAGCGGCGCTTGCGGGAAGAGGCACGGCCTCAAGAGGCGATTTCATCTGCGCCAGGAGTTCGTCTCGATGCCCCGCGGCTTCCCCCACCATAAAAACCTTGATTGGAATCACTCCCTTCCTGAAGGCCTGCGTCCGAGCCAGGCGTTTTCCACGATTTCTGCAACGGCCTCGGTCGTCACCGGAGCCGGATTATAGCCGTTGTCCGTCTCCACCGCTATACGCACGAGTTCCGGCAGATCGCTTTCCTTAAAATCGATGCCGCGCAAACTGTTGGGCAGACCGAGTTTGCCCAACAGATCGTAGATCGCGCCCCCCAGGCCTGCGGGGTCCGTCCCGAGAGCACGGGCCACGGGGACGAGCTCCTCCGCCACATAGCGCGCATTGTAAGCGGCGACATACGGAAGGACGAGCGCGTGCGACAGCCCGTGTTCGATCTTGAACGTCCCGCCCAGCACGTGGGCCAGCCCATGCTGCAAGGCGAACCCTCCCGTGAGCGCAACACCCGAGAGGTATCCCCCATAAAGCAGCTTTTCGCGCGCGTCGATATCGGCCGGGTTTTGGGCCACTTCGACCGCCGCCGTGGCCGTCCATTTCGCCCCTTCTGCGGCGGCCAAAACCGTCACCGGGTTCACCGTCGGGACATAAACGGCATCCACACAGTGCGCGAGCGCATTCATGGCACTCGCCACGCTTACGGGCACGGGAAGCCCGAGCGTGAGGTCCGGATCGTAAATGACCGTGTGCGCCAGCATGTTCAAACTGATATGCATCCGTTTGACGCCGTCGATCGTCATGCCGCAAAAACCGGTCACCTCGGAACCCGAGTACGTCGTGGAGACGTTGATGATCGGTGCTTTATACTCGTAGGCGATCCCCTTGGCGAGCCCCACGGCGGCTCCGCCCCCAACCGCGACGAGACAGTCGATGCCGCGTGACGTAGCATAGTCGCGCGCTTTTCGCGCAAGTTCGATCGGGACTTGCGAAACAGCCTCGGGGAGCACTCCGGCGCAGCGGCGCCCGATCGTCCGCGCGACGCCGTCAGCCATCTCGGCGCGCCCCGGAGTCGAGAGCACAAGCGCTCGCTCGCACCCCAAAAACGCGACTTCGTCGCCGATTTCGTTCACCGTGCCTCGCCCGAATAAAATCCTCGGCGGCGTGGCATTGTAAACCCCACCTGGACACTTGAATACGATTCGTTCATTTTTCATTTTTTCTTTTTCCATTTCTCTGGCCACCCTGTCGCCACCTACCAATTCGTGATCGTCCCGTCGTCCAAAACGGCGGATTCGGAGTGCAGCACATCGGGCTTGTAGGGATGCTTGGCCGCTTCTTTCTCGTTCACTTCGACCCCGAACCCCGGTTCCGTCGGAATCTCCCAGTACGAACCGTTTCGGCGGATCGGAGAGCGCGTGACGACGTCCTCGTACCAAGGCACAGCGCGGCTCATCTCCTCCTGAATCACGAAGTTCGGCACGGAGACGTCGAAATGCAGGGCCACGGCACCGGCGATCGGACCGTTCGGGTTGTGCGGAGCCACACCGACCATATGCGCGTCGGCGAGCGCCGCAATCCGTTTGCCCTCGAGCAACCCGCCCGTGTGGCTCAGGTCCGGCTGCGCGATGTGCAGCGCGCGCTGCGTGAAGACGGGAATGAATTCCTCGAGCCCCACGAGCCTCTCACCCGAAGCGATCGCGCACCCCGCGCGCTCGGTCACGAAACGCAGCGCCTCCGTATCCCCCGGCTGCACCGGCTCTTCGCAGAACATCGGCGCGTACGGCACCAGCTCGCGGATAAAGTCGAGCGCGCACACCGTCGACTCCGGGCGTCCGTGAAAATCGATCATGATATCCACGCCGTCCCCCACTGCATCACGCAGAGCACCCATCAGACGCCCCACCTGTTTTCGGGCGGGCGCGCCGGCCGTGTATCCGCTGTAAGGGATGAAGACAACCTTGAGCGCGTCGTACCCTTTTTCAACGACTTCGTGCGCTTTTTCCACCAAGCGCGTCGTCTCGAACGTCTCGTACACGGAGCGCATATCCCCCAGCCCCAGATGCGTGTAAACGCGCACGCGGTCACGCACCTTACCGCCCAGGAGACGCCACACGGGGACTCCGTAGTACTTGCCGCTGATATCCCACAGCGCCTGCTCGATCCCGCTGATCGCCGTGGCACCGACGATTCCGAGGCGGTAGTAGCTGAACTTCTTGAGCGCTTCGAGGCAGTATTCGATATCCCTTGGGTCCTTGCCGACCACGAGCCGCTCGAAATCAGCGACGGCTTTGACGACGGTCTCGGTCTTCCAGTTGAGGCTCGCCTCACCCCACCCCCAGAGTCCGTCCTGGTCCGTGTAAACTTTCACAAAGATCCAGTTGCGCATCTCCGCATTGACGACGACCGTCTCTACTTTGCGGATTTTGATCGATTCCGCGTTCGAAAAACCTAAAGAACAGGTCCGACCCGGCATGCGACACCTCTTTTCATGTTTTCTGCGTATTTCGCGTGTTTTCAGGAATTTTTTTGCCGATCAGCACGTTCAAAATAATTTATCCCAACGAATAAGTCCAATGATTGTTTCGTATCGTATAATAAAAAAAATTAATCACTCGCCGGGAGGTGCCTCATGAACTCGCGACAGCTCGAATGCTTCATCGTCCTCGCCGAGGAGCTGAACTTCCGGCGAGCGGCCGAGCGCTGCATGCTCACCCAGCCCGCCCTGAGCCAACAATTGCGGCAGATGGAAAACGACTTCGGGGCGACGCTCGTCTTTCGGACCAATCGCCAGGTGCGCCTCACACCAGCGGGGGAGGTTTTTCTCGGCAAAGCGCGGGAGATTCTCGAGCGGATGCGGGAGACCAAACAGCTCGTGCAGCAGATCGAAAGCGGCAAACGCGGCAACATCGTCGTGGGAGCGACGATCCCCGCCATCTACATCGTCCTGGCGGACATCATCAACCGCATGAAAAAACGCGTGCCCGACGTCGAAATCGTCGCACACGCGATGGATACAGCCGTTCAGGAGGAAGAGATCCGCAAAAACCGCATCGACATCGGCATCGCGCACCCTCCATTCGAGGACCAGACGCTCGCCGCCACGAACATCGCCCAGATCCCGTTTCACGTCGTGATGTCGAAGGACAACCCCCTGGCGCGAAACGAAACGCTACGCATGAGCGACCTCGCGAACGAGACGTTCATCCTCTTTCCCCGCAAACTGGGGCCACTGCAGCACGATAGTATCGTCGCGCTCTGTCTGCAGGCGGGCTTCAGCCCCAAAAATATCATCGAAGTCTCCCCCGCACAGGCGATCATCGCGTTCGCGGGTTCGGGTTTCGGAATCGGTTTCATCGCCTCGAAGCTCCAGCAGTTCGCCCACCCGAACGTCGTCTATCGCCCCATCGAGGGTAATCGCCCCACGTTCGCCCTAGGTATCCTCCACCGTCGCGAGGATATGAACCCCGTCATCCTCACGTTCAAGGAAATCGCGCTCGACGTCGGCAGCGAGGCTAAGTAAGCAGCGGTTCGATGCAGCGCGCCAGAATTCCGTTCACGTGGGCGATGAACACGCCGTAGTTCACGATCGGCACGCCCGTTCGCCCCGCCCGTACGATCCGGTACTCCATCTCGCGCTCGTTGAGCATGCAACCGCCGCAGTGGATCACGAGCTTGTAGGGCGACAGATCCTCCGGAAAACCCGTGCCGCTCGTGAAGGCAAGTTCGAGTTTTTTGCCCGTCCGCGCCGCGAGCCACTTGGGAATCTTCACCGTGCCGATGTCGTCGCACTGGCGATGGTGCGTGCACCCCTCGCAGATCAGGACGCGGTCGCCGTCGTCCAGGGCGTCGATCGCCTTCGCCCCGTCGACCAGCGCCGTCAAGTCCCCCTTGTAGCGCGCGAACAGGATCGAAAATGACGTCAGCGGCACCGTGCGTGGAGTGCGTTCCGCCACGAAAGCGAACGCTTGCGAATCCGTCACCACGAGCGCGGGGGGAGTTCCCAGGCGTTTCAAGGCCGCGGCATACTCCGTGTCGCGCACGACGAGCGCGAACGAACCGCCCTCCAAGAGATCGCGGATTACCTGCTGCTGAGGCAGAATCAGCCGCCCCTTGGGCGCCGCCTTGTCGATCGGCACCACGAGCACGCAGACTTCGTTCGCGGGCACGAGGTCGCGGATCAGTATCCGTTCCGTCCGGTTCGGCTTCAGCGACGCCAGTAGCTCTTTGAGTTCATCCACTCCGGCACGCGTTTTCGCACTCACCGAAACGACATGTACGCGGCCGTCTTCGGCAGCCAGTTCTCCCCACGTCGCAAGCGCTTCGGTTCCCTCGTCCGATTTGTTGAGCGCCACGACCACGGGCAGCCCCGCTTCGGCGGCCGTTTTCAATAACTCTTTTTCATACGCGTCAGGAGGCCGATTTCCTTCGCCCACGAGCACGACGATGTCCGTCTTGCGCATGATGTCGCGCGCCCGCGCCACACGCTTTTGCCCCAGCTCCGACTCGTCGTCGAGCCCCGCCGTGTCGATCAGCATCACCGGCCCCAACGGCAGCAGCTCCATCGCCTTTTGCACCGGGTCCGTCGTCGTTCCCTTGACGGACGAGACGATCGAGATCTCCTGGTTCGTCATCGCGTTGATCAGGCTCGACTTGCCCGTGTTCGTCCTCCCGAAGATGCCGATATGCACGCGCTCGCCTTGTGGCGTCTCGTTCAAACTCATGAGGCTCCCCCTTTCAAAAGCGCAAAGCGACAAAAAACGTCAAAACCTAATGAGCAGGGAGCTCGCTCCCTGCACCCTCATTATTTATAAAACTATAAAATAACAGGATCGCCGCGCGAAAAATCGGGCTCGTAGCCGGCTCGCCGCACACTCTCGATCATGCGGGCGAGCCCTTCCCCCACACCGTCGTCGACGCCGATCTTGCCGTCGTAGAGCATGTAATCTTTGCGGCGCTCGAGCGGCGTGAGGTTCGGCATCACGACGTTTGCCCCGGCGCGCAGACCCCGCTCGCGCCCTCCGGCTCCGAGCGTCCCCAGCGCCGTCGTGGAGGGCAGCATCGACGTCGGCAACAAAAGCCGCACGAGCGCGATCATCGAGAGCGTCCGCTCGAGCGACCCGGCAGGCGCGTCGGCGAAACACGTCTGCGCCTGCGGGATAAAGGGGCCGATCCCCACCATCTCCGGCTGGAGTTCCTTCAAGAACAAGAGATCTTCGGCCAGATGCTCCGTCGTCTGCCCGGGGCTTCCCACCATGAATCCCGCTCCCACGGCGAAACCCGCCGCCTTGAGGTCGTACAGGCAGCGCTTGCGCGACGCGAACGTGAGCTCCGGCGGGTGCAATCGCGCGTAATGCTCCGCGTCGGCCGTCTCATGCCGCAACAGGAAACGATCGCCCCCCGCCACGTGGAGCTTTTCGTAGACCGCGCTCGGCAGCTCACCGACCGAAAGCGTCAGCGCACACTCCGGCATCTCGCGTTTGATGCGCGCGACCACATCCACGATCAGCGGAGAGGCCCCTTCGTTGTAATAGGCGTCCTCGCCGCTTTGCAGCACGAACGAATGAAACCCCCGGCGGCGCCCCTCGCGGCAACACGCCAAAATTTCGTCCGGCGTCAGCCGATAGCGGTGCACGTCGCGGTTTTCGCGCTGTAAGCCGCAATAGTAGCAGCCGTTTTTACAATAATTGCTGAATTCGACCAGCCCGCGAAAAAACACCCGCTCGCCGTAATACCGCCGGCGCACCGCGTCGGCCGCCTCCAGAAGCGAGGGATCAGGGCCCCGTTCGATCAGCGCGATGAGTTCGGCTTTCGAAGCGTTTCGCACCGTTTCGATCATTTTTTTCATGTCTTCCATGCGGACCCCCAAAGAGGCGCAAGGAGCACTAGACATAAAGGTCGCGTTCTCCCGCCTTGATGCGCTCGATGCACTCGGCCGTCCGAGTGCGCATGACTTCGTTGTCGATCTGCGGCAGCTGCTGCGCCACAAGCCGCTCGGTCTTCTTTTTAAAATCGTCGCTGCCGTAGTCCTGCGCGTACTCCGCCAGTGTCATCAGCGCGTTGGGCAGACAGACGTTTTTGATGTTGCCGCTCTTGGCGAGCGACATGAAGCGGTCTCCCGTGCGCCCTTTGCGGTAGCACGCCGTGCAGAAGCTCGGCACGACGCCTTCGTCCATCAGCCAGTCGATGATCTCGCCCGCCGTCCGGTTGTCCGCCACCTCGAACTGCGCGGATTTGTTCTCCCGTTTGGCGTAGCCGCCCACTTCGACCGTCGACCCGCCGCTCACCTGCGAGATGCCGATCGAGATCAGCTTCTTGCGCATCTCCACCGATTCGCGCGTCGAGATGATCATGCCGGTAAACGGCACCGCCAGGCGAATGATCGCCACGAGTTTCAAAAACTCCTCATCCGTCGGGATGTATTTCGCCACCGAGATGTCGGCACCGTCGGCCTCGCGGATACGCGGCACGGAGATCGTGTGGAACCCCACGTTGAAGCGCTGTTCCAGGTGCTCGTTGTGGAGCATCAGCGCGATCACTTCGAAACGGTAGTCGTACAGACCGAAGAGCACGCCCGCGCCCACATCGTCGATGCCAGCCTCGTGCGCCCGGTCGAACGCCGTGAGGTGATAAAAATAATCCGTCTTCGGCCCCGCCGCGTGCACGCGCTCGTACGTCGGCCGGTGGTACGTCTCCTGAAACAGGATATACGTGCCGATTCCCGCCTCGTGCAGCTTCTTGTAATCCTCGACCGTCGTCGCCGCGATGTTCACGTTGGCACGGCGAATGTCGCCGTTTTCGAACTTCATGTCGTAGATGGTTTTCAACACGTCGACGACATAGTCGATCGGGCAGTGCACCGGATCTTCGCCCGCTTCCACGGCAAGGCGCTTGTGCCCCATCGCTTCGAGCAGGCGCACTTCCTCGCGTATTTCGTCCAACGTGAGCTTCGTGCGCGGGTAGCTGTGGTCGCACCGAAAACCGCAGTACAGGCACTTGTTCACGCAATAGTCGCTGATATAAAGCGGCGCGAAGAGCACCACGCGGTCGCCGTACACGTTGCGCTTGATCTTGTCGGCGATCTTGAAGACACGCTCGATATGCTTTGGGTCGTCAGTCGACAACAACGCCGCGACCTCCTGATGCGTCAACCCCTCGAAGCGGTCCGCCTTGTCGAGAATACGTCCGATCTCGGTGTCGCTCGTCCCCTTGGCCCCCTTCAGCAGCGAATCGATATAATCATGGTCGATGAACGGTTTGTCCCAGCCGTAGTACCTCATGTCGCTCTCCCCCTTCAAGGTTGGAAAATATTGATGCTTTTCGCGCCACACACGCTTTATCCGTTTTATTCGACGTGCACGTCCTCACGCGCAATCGCCGCCTTGACCGTCACTCCCTCCAGCTTCCCCAGCTTGCCGGTAAAGCCATTAATTCGGTCAAGTTCCGCCACGACTGTGAGAGAGATCAATGCGAGCCCTCCATGATCGAATGGAATTCCCATCCGCCCCCGGACGATATCACCGTAATCCGACACGAGCTTGTTGAACGCACCCTGCGATTTTTGCGGATCGTCCAGAATGACGCTGATGATCGCCGCCCGTTTCATCGTTTCGCCTTCTTTCTTCTCGTGTGTCCCGATAAAAAAGCGAGCCTCCCGATTCATCATCGAAAGGCTCGCACCAAGGGCTAAAAACATACTTGGCAGTTCTCCTTTCGGATCAGAGCACTCTTTTCCGTCAGGATCACAGATGTATCCGTCTTCCTCACGCGGACGCAAGTTCAACTCGCTCACCCCGCATGAATTTTCCTTTTTTGCAGTATAACACTTGTTCATAATTTATCAAGATTACAAACAATAAATATCCTCAGAAATTTGGAAAAATGCCCTTGGGCAACAGGCTCGAATATGCCCGCGTATCTGCTATAATGACGCGGCACCCATAGGTTTTCTCAAACGTCCGTTTCAAAATATGTCGTTTCCTTCGTGTGAACGACGTTTTTCGCGAAATGAGGCGTGACAAAAAAATTCGCTGGCCAAAGCCTCGATATCACGGAGATGATCTCATGCATTTTCACGACATGCTGAAAAAACTGCGGACGGAACATTGCCTCACGCAGGACGCGCTTTCGAAACAGCTGAAAGTCACGGACAGGACCATACGCATGTACGAAGCAGGCAAGATCGAACCGACGATGTCCGTTCTTGTCGGCATGGCCAACTACTTCAACGTGTCGCTCGACTACCTGGTCGGAAGGAGCGACGATCCCCAAAGGCGGTAAGTGGGGAACATAGAGCTAAAAAACCGCGCAAGAGACAGGGTGCTCTTTGCGCGGTTTTTTGATGACGGTTTCTCAGTAACCCAAGATCTCTTTTACGAAAATACGGATTGCGTCATTGAATCCTTGCTTGTACGCGGCCTTCGCCTCGACCAGTTGCCTCTCGCCGAAAACCTTCTCGACACTGAAGAGATAATCGCAGTATTCTTTGGAGGGGGTTTTTGCGAAACATTCCTCATAGTCTCTTTTCAACCGGGTATACTCTTCTTCGTTCTGCAGTTTGTCAAGCACATATTCCACACGTTCTTCAGAAAGGGCTGTCAACAGCTTACCCAGAACCGTTTGCAGATTACGATCCATATCCACACCCCTATTTTTTTTGAACCTATAGGTCTATTGAATCTACCTAATTCCTATCATGATCCCATAGCATTGTCAATATCATTAAACCTATACA
>JAVBRL010000035.1:0-2710 GCA_031547985.1 Synergistaceae bacterium | reverse complement strand
GACTCGTGGATCTGCATTTCTTTCAGCGTCTTGCCCGCGACGGAGATTTTCTGGTAGTAGCCCACTTTTTCGGCCGGTGCGTACTGGGCGCCCGAGCTGGCGATGGCCGCTCCCAGCCCGCTCGTTTTGCGCGTGCTCTCCCAGTATTCGATCGAGTGGTCCATCACGAGCACGCGCCCCGCGCCCGCGTCGCGGCAGTGTTTCACCACTCGTGCCACAAGCTCGGGCGACGTGTTGGCCGCTCCCGCCTCCGAGACGTCCCACGACATGTTGGGCTTGATCACGACGGTCTGCCCCTTCTTGACGAAGCGCTCCATACCGCCCAAGGCCTGGATCCCGCGGTCGAACATCGCGCCGGGCGATCCGCCCTTCAAGGCCACGAGGTCCGGCGTGTTTCGCGCCTCCGCCGCGAGCGCACCCTCTACGGCACCTCGCAGTCCCTTCGGCAAAAAAAGGACTCCCGCCCCTAGCCCCAGCGCCGCGGATTTCTTTAAAAACTCGCGTCTGTCCATGCCGACCGCCTCCTTATGCGTTTATTCTTGAAATGATCAATTCATTCATTATAGAGGTAGGGGCGGCGAGGGAGGCAACGCCAAAATACACAAAACGAACGGCCGGGAGCATCGGCCAATTTTTTATTCCGTCTTGGCGTGGAGGCAGCGCCTACGGCGCAGTTCACGGCGACGGAGGAGAGCATTTGACCTGTTAAAAACGCACACGACCGGGCTTCCACGCATGGCTTGCTCATGCGCTTAGGCTCGGTCGCTTGTTTAGGGGGGTGTCGCTATTTTTTTGTGTTTTGGATCGTTTTGTTGCGTTAGTTACGGTTGTTTCTCGGCTTGTTGCAACGGGTCATCTGCGCGCGCGGATACGAATGGGAATAGAGCGCGGGTGGAAATTTTGGGACGTCCTATAAAGGTAAACTGCGTGCGTAAGTCCCAAAACGCAACCAAATTTTGAAAATTGCTCGAAAGAATTTTTCGGGGAAAATTTATTCCGAGGTCGACACGTCCATGAAGGCCAAAAACGCCTCTTGCGGGATCGCCACGCGGCCGATCTGCTTCATGCGTTTTTTGCCCTCTTTTTGTTTTTCGAGCAGCTTGCGCTTGCGTGTGATGTCGCCGCCGTAGCATTTGGCGAGCACGTCCTTGCGCACGGCCTTGATGTTCGTGCGCACGATCACGCGCTTGCCGATCGTGGCCTGAATGGGCACCTCGAAGAGCTGGCGCGGAATCAGCTCCTTGAGCTTGACGGCGACGGCGTGCCCGCGATGGTAGGCAGCGTCCTTGTGGCAGATGAACGAGAACGCGTCGACTGCGTCGTCCTGAATGAGGATGTCCACCTTGACGAGGTCGGACGTGCGAAAGCCGATGTGCTCGTAATCGAGCGACGCGTAGCCGCGTGTGTGCGATTTGAGCCGGTCGTGAAAGTCGAGGATGAACTCAGCGAGCGGCATGTCGTATGTCAGCCGCACGCGCTCCGGCGCGAGGTAGTCCATGCCGCCGAACACGCCGCGCTTTTCCTGGCAGAGCTGCATGGCGGGCCCCACGTAGGCGTCGGGCAGGAAGATCGTCACGTGGATAAAAGGCTCGCGCACTTCCTCGATGCGTGAGAAATCCGGAAAGTCCGAGGGGCGGTGCGCCTCGACGACCGAGCCGTCGGTGAGCACGATCTGGTAGATGACGTTGGGCGCCGTGGCGACCAGGTCGACGCCGAATTCGCGCGACAGGCGCTCCTTGGCGATGTCCATGTGGAGCAATCCCAAAAAGCCCAGGCGAAAACCGAAGCCCAGCGCAACGGAGTTTTCCGGCTCGAACGTGATGGCCGAGTCGTTGAGTTGCAGTTTTTCGAGTGCGTCGCGCAGCTGGTTGATGTCTTCGCGTTCGACGGGATAAAAGCCGCAGAAGACGACGGGCTTGACTTTGCGGTACCCCGCGAGGGCGCTCGCGGCCGGTTTGCGGGCATCGGTGAGCGTGTCGCCGACGCCGGCTTCGGAGATCGTCTTGATGCTTGCCGCCACGTACCCCACTTCGCCGGGACCCAGGACGTCGATGGGTTGTTTGTCGGGGGCGAAGATGCCGATTTCGTCGACGAGCTGGTCGCGCCCTGTGGCCATGAAGCGGACGGTCTGCCCGGCGCGCAGCATGCCGTTGACGACGCGCACGTAGCTGATGACGCCTTTGTAGTTGTCGTAGACGGAGTCGAAGATCAGCGCCTGCAATGGAGCCTCGGGGTCGCCTTGGGGCGGCGGCACGTCGCGCACGACGCGTTCGAGGATCTCGCCGATCCCGACGCCCTCTTTGGCGCTCGCCAGGATGACGTCGGAGGCGTCGATGCCGACGATCTCCTCGAGCTCCTTGCGAATGCGGTCGGGGCTCGCGGAGGGGAGGTCGATCTTGTTGAAGACCGGTACGAGTTCGAGCCCCTGCTCGACGGCGAGGTAGGCGTTCGCCACCGTCTGCGCCTCCACGCCCTGCGCCGCGTCGACGACCAAAAGCGCGCCTTCGCACGCCGCGAGCGAGCGCGACACTTCGTAGCTGAAATCGACGTGTCCCGGCGTGTCGATCAGGTTCAGGATGTAGGTCTTCCCATCTTGTGCCGTGTAGTTCATGCGCACGGGCACGAGCTTGATCGTGATGCCGCGCTCGCGTTCGAGCTCGAGCATGTCGAGCAGCTGCGCTTTCATGTCGCGCGTCTTGACCGTGCCGGT
>JAVBRL010000150.1:0-3196 GCA_031547985.1 Synergistaceae bacterium | reverse complement strand
ACGGGAGGAAGAACTTTCCCCGGCGCCGCGGACGGAACTGCAGCGTTCGCTGGATGACCTGCGGCGCCTGATCGACCTGTGGGAGCGGGACGAAGCGATCGCTTTGATCGACCGGATCGCACAGAGCGCTCCAGTCGACCTTGCGCGCGCTCTCGAAACAGTGCGCAGGTGTCTGCTGGACCTTGACTACGATGCGGCCGCCGGTATTTTGAAATTCCAAAACGAATAGGGAGGGATGACGCATGAGCGACACCCCGGAACGCCACACGATTTTGGTCGTCGACGACGACGTCACGAGCCTGAGACTGATCCAAAGCCACCTTAAAGATGGCTACCAGATAGCGCCGGCGCGTTCGGGCACTCAGGCGTTGGAGTATTTGGTCCAGGGAAACGTGCCGGACCTGATCCTGCTCGATATCGAGATGCCTCAGATGAACGGCTATGAGCTGATCGAACGCCTCAAAGAAACCCCGAGCTGGCGCCACATCCCCGTGATCTTCCTGACCGGGCGGGAGGGACTCGAAAGCGAGCTCAAGGGGTTCGAGCTCGGAGCCGTCGACTACCTCACGAAGCCCGCTAAGAGGGAGCTCATCCGGGCGCGCATCGCGGTGCAGCTCGAGCTCGAGATGTACCGCAAGGAGCTCTCGCGCCTGGTCGACGAGCGGACGAGCGCGCTGCGTGAAAAAACGGAATCGCTGGAGCGCCTCCAGGGGATCACGCTCGCGATGATGGCCCAGGCCACGGAATTTCGCGACGTGGAGACGGGGCAGCATATTGAGCGCACGAAGCACTACGTCGCCGGGCTGATCGAATGCCTGCCGCACGACGACCCGCAATACGTCGTGACGCCGGAGGAAGCGGAAGTTATCGCGCACGCCTCGCAGCTGCACGATATCGGCAAAGTGGCCATCCCCGACGCCATCTTGCTCAAACGCGGCAAACTCGACCCCGAGGAATGGGCGATCATGCGCACGCACCCCCGGCACGGCGCGGACCTGCTCGAAAAGGCCGTCGCTGAATACGGCGCGAAATCGCTACTCGACGTGGCCCGGGAAGTGGCGCTCGGGCATCACGAAAAATGGGACGGCAGCGGCTACCCGCAGGGGCTCGCGGGGCTGGCGATCCCGCTTTCGGCGCGCCTGACCGCCGTGGCCGATGTCTACGACGCCCTGCGCTCCGTGCGCCCTTACAAGGAGGGCTTTCCTCACGAAGAGGCGATGCGGATGATCGCCGCCGATTCGGGCGCTCACTTCGACCCTGTCCTGGTCGAGGCGTTTTTGAAGCACTGCCCGCGCATGGAGGCGATCTTCGAGACGATCCAATAGCGCGCTCCGCTCGTCAAGGGGCTTACTATTTGGGGACTTGAGTGATATAAAGGTTTTATGAAGCGTGACGTCTCTGTGGATGGGGTTTAAAAGGCGATGCGAATGTTGGGGCGTTTCCGGAATCGCTTTTCGTTTTTTTTCGCGTTTTTTGTGTGCCTCGTGCTTTGCGTTTGGTCTTTTCCCGCCAGCCGCGGCGAATGTGGCGACGTCGAGAGCGTGCCGTACTTGGCGGTCATTTCGGACGACGAGGTCCTCGAGACGCGAAAAGAAGCGATTTCCCGCGAGCTCGCAACCGTGCGCGACGCCGATCTGCATGCGGCGCTGACGCGCCTGCGCTACCTGTACGACCTCCTTGCCGACGAAAAAAATTCCCTGCAGTCCCTTGCCGCGAACGAAAAGCGTCTCGCCGAGACGAAAGCCCGCCTGGTCGAGGGGCGTTCCCTCACCACCCCGCCTCCTTACAGTTACTATTTCTTCGGCGAGGTCGGCGACGAATATAAAAACGCGCGCGTCGAACTCGACGCGCTCGCTTTCAATCGAAGCGGGATCGAACGGGCACGGGGCGACCAACGCCGAAAGATCAGTGAAGCGGAGTCCCGCCTCAAAGCCCTGCACGCGGACCCCGACGCTTCGCCCGAGGAGTTGCGCCTCGCTTCCGTCATCCTGGAGTGCGCGCGCGTCGAGCTCCCGATCGCGAACGCCAATATCTATTTTTTCGATAAGCTCCTGGCGATCAACAAAGAACGCCTGGAGATCCTCCGCCAGAACTACCTTTGGGTGCGCAAAAATTTAGCCGGCGACGAAAACGAATTTCGCGAGTTCGAGCGCCAGACACGCGCCGACCTATACCGCATTTCCCAGATGATCACCACCCTTCAAAGGGAGTTCGACGATACGGGCAGTCGCCTGCGAAGCGCCGGTTCTGCGGAAAGACAAGTGCTCGAGGAGAAATCGAACGCGCTCGGCACGATGCTGTCGCTGCTTCGCCGAAAGGCCATGGCTATTCGGGGAATGCACGAGATGCTGCGCCAGCTCTATCGGATGCTTACCGGGCAGATGAGCTCGTTCGAGATGCTTCGCCTGCGGGAGGAAGTCCGCAACGACGACGAGAAGATGAAACTCTACTTCGCGCTGATGGTCCGTCGCCGAGACGAAATCCCCTTTGTCGCGGAGGATTTGCACGGCCCGGGGGTGCCTTCGGTGCGCAGGGAGCCTGTCGATATCTTACGGCGCGATATCCCCGCCGACGAACGCCTTTACGCCGTGTACAGCGACCTGATCGACACGATTTCCGACTACGAGGACGCGTGCACGGACGTGCTCACCGAGATCGATTACACGATGACGCCCGTTCGCTACGCCCGCGCGGCGTGGGAATACGTGACGGACCGGACGCTTTTGCTGTGGAACGCGAAGGTATGGAGCGCCGAGAGCGCGTCGGCGAGTGTGGGGGAGGTCCTGGAGGCGCTTTTCATCTTCGTGGTGTGCATCGTCGCCGCGTGGTATCTGTTGCGGCGCCTGCGGCTCATGCTGATCGGGCGCTTTCGCGTGGAGCGTACGAAGGCGCTGATGCTGCACCGACTGCTCTTCGCGCTTTTCGGCCTGCTGGTCGCCTTGGCGGCGCTCGACGCCGTGAACGTTCCCGTGGCGGCGTTCGCATTCGCGGGGGGTGCGCTTGCCCTGGGTTTTGGGCTTGGTGCTCAGAAGCTCATTCACGACCTCGTGAGCGGTTTCATTCTGATCGTCGGGCGAAGCATTCGCATCGGCGATATGATCTCGCTCGGCGACGCCGAGGCGAAAGTCGAGTATATCGGCGTCGCCCGCACGCGCGTGCGCACGCTCGACGGCGTGGACATCCTGCTGCCCAACGG
>JAVBRL010000210.1:0-5707 GCA_031547985.1 Synergistaceae bacterium | reverse complement strand
GAATGCGTCGATGACCTCCAGGTGCGGATCGAACAGCGACCGGGGTGTCACGTCGACGTGCTCGTCGATGGCGACGGCGCCTTCCAGGACCCCGTCGGCGGTATCTGGGAGCTGGCCGACCCGGTTGTCTCGCCGGGGTTCACTTCGGGGTTGATCGGTATGCCGCAGGAGATCAAGTTGAAGATGATCGCGGACAACGCGGACGGCGTGTCGCCGCAGGAGGCCGTTTGCGAAGCGATCCGCCACAAGCGCGTCCCGAACGGCAAAAAAAACGGCGGCGTTTTTTGCGCCTCGCAATCGGCGACTTTGGGAACGACACCGCGGCGTCTGGCGGATCTCGTGGGATCGCTGTGCGACCTGACTTCCGGGTCGGGCGATAAAGGAACGCCCGTGATCCACATCTCGGGCTATTTCGACAACTACCTCGACGATTGAAAACATCAAAATACAAAACGCCCTCGCGTAAGGCGTTTGCCTTGTGCGAGGGCGTTTCGTGCGTTTGGGTTTAAAGAGTTTTATTTTACAGGGGAAATCCCAGAATTTCGAACGTTTGCTCGAGAGCCGCCTGCGTGAGATCGTCCGCGTCGGCGCCCTTTTGCGCCATGTCTTCCAGCCGTTTTTTTGCCTCCGTGATGCGTTCGAGGAAGCCCGCGTCCCGCCACGCTTTTTCCAGCAGTTCGACTTCCTCCGGGTCGTCAAGACGTTCCGTCAGGTAGCCGAAGATAAACGTCGGCGTGCTTAAGAACGTCAGGCGTTCGGGGCTCGCCGACCAGATTTCCGCAAAATAGCCCGCCACGTGCAGCGTTTCCTCGAGCTCCGGGTCGTCGTACGCTTCGTCATCTTCCGGTGTCTCGAAAATTCCCAGCAGATAAAACGGCAGGTCCGGGTCCATCGCGAAGAGGTCGCGCAATGCCTCCCCTGCTTCCGGTTCTTTCCCCTCGGTTTCGAAGAGCGCGATCGCGCGGGCGTGTTGGCCGGCCAGGGTCATGATGGGGTCGCTTTCGAGCTGACCAAGGACCGCTTCGAAATCTTCCGTGTCCAAAAGGCAGCGATAAAGCAGCGTGCGCCCCAAATCGAAGTAGCCTTCATCGTCGAAGTCGACCAGCTTCTGGGCCGTTTCGAGCGCTTCCTCGCCCCGGCCGTCCAGGTAGAGCATATAGCCCAGGTTCATCAGCAGCGTGGCGTAACACCTCGCGTCGAGATCCTCGTCGACCGATCCCGGTTCGTTTTCCTCGAAACGGTTTTCGGATTCGCTTACGCCCTCCTGCAGCAGGTCGAGCCGCTTGGGGGCCTCCTGCTCGTCGAGCAGTTCCCAGAGCGCAAGCAGGCCGTGCGGGTTGCGGGGATCGATGGCGAGCAACTCCTCGGCCAGGCGTTTTTGCTCGTCGTCGGAATTTTCGTCGTAAAGCGCTTCCACGATTTCTTGAAGCCTCTTGTCGTTTGCGTTCATCTCGGTCATGGTCCGTACCTCTTTTCTACGGTCAGAATGAAAAACAAAAAAAGGGAAAAAAAAGACCCCGCCCGCAAGATCCCCAAAAACGATTGTTCGAGGATCATCCAGCCGGGGCCACTTTCGGAATGCCGTCCACCGCGGTGATTTATGCGGCGATGTCGAGAGGTTGGTAATCCGCCCTCATACCGAAACTCGGCATTGCTTTCGTGCCATCCCAAATACTATAAGCCTTTTGCGCCTCTTTGGCTAGCCCCTCTTGGGTCACTTTCGAGCGCATGGCCGAAGCGCGCGCCAACACGGCGTGGTCCTGTGCGGACATGTCGCCCGGAGCACTTGCCGCCGCCGCCATGCGGTCGAGCGACGCGAGGATTTCCTCGGGCGAACCGGAAGCCGCCATGCTGATCGGGACGCTGCCCACGACGGCGTATTCTTTGCCGTCCGGTCCTGTGACATATTCGAACTGCGCGGGGCCGCCCATCGCACCGGCAGCGGCCTGGTGCGCCGCTTCGTGAGAACGTACCTTGGCGTCGGTTTCCTGCAGTCGGCGTACTTCGAGCTGTTCTTGCGGCGAGAGGCCGTCGGGGTTAGAAGGACTTCTCTCGGCATGCTCGGCGTATCCCTCGACGGCTGCGCGCAGGCGGCTGAAGGCGTCCGTTTCGTCGGAGGGAATTTGATCCCGCTCGAGCGGATTCATGACCGGCGTGCCGCCTTGCGCGGCGGGTGAGTTCGTCGGTGCTTCGTACGTTACCGAGACGCTCGACGCGTAGCGTTTGCCGTCGGGGCCGATCGTGTAGGTGTAATGGACATTACGGATATCGCCGCCGGTCGCGCGGATGTTCGTCTCTTCGGCACGCAGGCGCGCGTCATTCGAGCGTAGCTGATCAATATCGCGCGAACGAATTTTCGGTGTCGATATTGCTGCCGTCCGTGTGATCGGACTCATCGCCCAGGCACCCTCCACGAGTCGTCCCTCCTTCTCGAAAAAATAAAAACGTAGAATACTCCAGAGAAGTATTATACAGGATCGAAAACAAATAAAAAAGAGCGACGACCCAACGGTCGCCGCCCTTTCAGAACGTATTGCGTTTGCCGTTTCTTGGGTTATTCCTCGAGCATCGAGCCTTTGTTGCAGAGTCGGCCGTGGAGGAAGAACGCCTCTTCGATGATGTGCGGTTCGTGGCCGCCGCGCGTCTGTTCGGCGCGTTTGGCGTAGTCGCGGAGAATGCCTTTGTAGTCGTCGTGCGCGCACTTTTCGATCATGATCTTCGAACGTTCGCGCGGGGAGCAACCGCGCAGGTCCGCCACGCCGTTTTCCGTCACGATGACATCGATGTCGTGTTCCGTATGGTCGACATGGGCGCACATCGGTACGACGCGGCTGATCTTGTTGCCTTTGGCGACCGAGGGGCAGAGGAAGATCGTGAGGAACGCCGCGCGGGCGAAGTCTCCCGAACCGCCCAGCCCGTTGATCATACGTGTGCCGCCCGTGAGCGTGGAGTTCGCCTGGCCGTAGATGTCGACCTCGACGGCGGTGTTCATGGAGATGAGGCCGAGCCTGCGGATGACCTCGGGGTGGTTGCTGATCTCCTGAGGGCGCAGCAGCAGTTTGTTTTTGTACTCGCCGATCTTGGCGTACATGCGCTTGGCGCCCTCGGGGCTCGGCGTGAGCGCGGTCGTGGAGGCAAAGGAGACCTTGCCGGAGTCGAACAGGTCGAACACGGAGTCCTGCACGACCTCCGTGTAGACGGTCAGGTCGTCGGCGGGCCACTGCAGCAGGCCGTTCAAGACGGCGTTCGCCACACTGCCGACGCCCGACTGCAGCGGAAGGAGGTTCTTGGGCAGCCTGCCCGCTTTCACTTCGCCATGCAGGAAGTCGAGCAGGTTGCCCGCCATCTTGCGGCTCTCGTCGTCGATCTCGCCTAGGGGACGCTGTTTGTCGGTGATGTTCGAATGGACAATAGCGACGATCTTATCCGGGTCGCACTCGATATAGGGGGTGCCGATCCGGTCCCGCGGGGTGTAGACCGGAATCTCGCGCCGATGCGGGGGATCTTGGGGGATATAGATGTCGTGGATCCCTTCGAGTTCCAGCGGCTGCTCCGTGCAGATCTCGACGATCACCTGCTTGGCGCATTTTACGAACGTGGGGGAGTTGCCGACGGACGTGGTGGGGATGATGCCTCCGTTTTCGGTGATGGCGGCGGCTTCGATGATGGCGAGGTCCATGTCGCCGTAGAAACCGTAGCGCAAATTCTGTGAGTTCAACGAGAGGTGGTAGTCGGCGAAAGCGATGCGTCCTTCGTTGATGCCGGCGTTGACCCCTTTGCCGGTCTGGTAGGGATAACGCCGCACCAGGCATCTCGTGTCCGCGAGGGCGTCATCGAGTTCCGGTCCGACAGAAGCGCCCGTCCAGATCGTTACAGGAATGGGACCTTCCAATTTGGCGCGTTCGGCGAGGGCCAGAGGAACGGCCTTCGGGTAACCCGAGGGTGTAAATCCACTTGTTCCGATCATCATGCCCGGTTTGATCAGAGCGGCCGCTTCTTCCGCCGTTTTGATCTTTCCGCGTAGCTTGGCGTTTCGAATCCTCTGCTCGAAATCCGACATACACGACACCTACCTTAAAATTATGATGGGTTGGCGATTTGACGCTCAAGGCCTAGGAGGGCACAAACAAATACTGGCCCGACAGCTGGGTAGAATAACGGCGCGATGAAAAGACCCTATTAGTGATTAAATTATAGACATCAATTGTGAAAAGAACAAGCAAATGCGTCTTCGAATGAACGGCTGTGGAAAATTGTCGCAAAATAAAAACGGATTCTTCAAAGGTTTCTTTGTCGCGTGCTGTTCGCGTCATGCAAGGCAGGATAAAATAAAAAAGCAGGTCAAGGGGGGATTCGGATGGGCAATGAAGGCAAGTGCGAGGCGATGGCGATTCTGGAAGCGGTGCCGAGGACGGACCAGGTCGCGGAAGTGCGCTTTTTTTTTGAGAAAATGCTCGAGTGTGCGCGGTATGCCGCCCTCGCCGGAGGAATCGGTTTTTACGACTGGAGCCTCTTCGCCGTTCGCAAATACGCGAACGTGAACGATCCTGAAGCGCAGGCGCTGATTTTGGATGTGCTGCGCACGTTCGCGAGTGGGGGTGGTTTTTTAAAAGAGGGCGTGAGCGAGACGCTCGACGAAATCGCCCTGCAGCCCAATGATACGGCCCGCTCGCTCGCTCGCCGCGCGAAGGAATTGGGGTTATAAATTCGCTGTCGCGTGTGCGATCGCGTGGATGGCGTCGTCGATCTCCCGGGGCGTATTGAAGTAGCCCGGGGAGAGGCGTAGCGCCCCCTGCGGAAAACTCCCGAGCGTCTCGTGCCCCAAGGGGGAGCAATGAAGTCCGGGGCGCGTCTCGATTCCCGCGCCTTCCGAAAGGGCCAGCGCGAGGCGAGCATTATCCACTCCTTCGATATTGAAGGCAAGCACGGGCAGGTGGTGCTCCAGGTCGTGCGTGCCGTAAAGCGTGAGGCCGCTGATTCGTTTGAGCCCCTCCATCAACTGAATGCCCAAATTTTTTTCGCGTTCGTGCACGGTGCGGACTCCGGTTTGCGTCAACCATTCGACGGCGGCGTGCAGTCCGGCGATGCCCGGAAGGTTGGGTGTGCCCGCTTCGAATTTATCGGGCAGAATCTTGGGCTGCCTCTGTTCGTGGGAGAGGCTCCCCGTTCCCCCTTCTACAAACGGAGCGCATCGTTCGGCGAAATCCGGATTCCAGACGATCCCGCCCGTGCCTTGCGGCCCCAAAAGGCCCTTGTGTCCCGTAAAACAGAGCGCGGCGAGCCCAAGCTCTTTCGCCGAAAGAGACAATGTGCCGGCTGTCTGTGCGCAGTCGAGAACGAGCGGAATATGTCGCGCCGCACAGCGTGCAGCGATTTCGCCCACGTCCTGAACCGTCCCGCACACGTTGCTCGCGTGCGTCATCACCACGAGATCCGCGCCTTCTGCCAGCGCCTCTGTGAACGTATTCATGCCGAGAAGGCCGTTTCGCTCGCAGCGAACAATTTGAACGCGCACGCCGGATTCTTCGAGCGAACGCAGGGGGCGGATGACGGAGTTGTGTTCCATGGACGTCGTGAGCACGCGCATCCCCGGGCGCAGGAAGCCTTTCAGGACGATATTGATCGCCTCGGTCACGTTCGCGGTGAAGGTGACGTATTGCGGGTTGCCCCCGCCATACCCGCCCAAAAGCTCCGCGAGGGCGCGCCG
>JAVBRL010000029.1:0-4959 GCA_031547985.1 Synergistaceae bacterium | reverse complement strand
TCCCAAAAACGCGCCCGGTACGCGGGAAAGTCCCCCGCCAGGATCGCGTCGCGCGCTCCTTCCACCAGCCGGATCAGGTAGCGCAGGTTGTGCCAGCTGCAAAAACGCGCGGCCAGGATCTCGCCCGCGCGATACAGGTGGCGGATATACGCGCGCGTGAAGTTGCGGCACACGTAGCAGTCACACTCCGGGTCAGGCGGCGAAAAATCGCGCTCGTACTGCTTGGCCTTGATGTTGATACGCCCGGCGCTCGTGAGCAGTGTGCCGTTGCGCCCGTTGCGCGTGGGCAGCACGCAATCGAACATGTCAACGCCGCGCGCGACTCCCTCGATCAGATTCGCGGGATGCCCCACGCCCATCAGATAACGCGGCTTGTCGTGCGGCAAGGCCGGGCAGAGCGCGTCGAGCACGCCGTACATCTCGTCGTGCGACTCGCCAACGGAAAGCCCTCCGACGGCGTAACCCTCGAAGCCGATCTCCCGCAGGCGCGAGGCGCATTCGAGGCGCAGCGCGTCGTGCACGCCACCTTGGACGATGCCGAAGAGCGCTTGAGGAGATGTTAAACCGAGGGCTCCGCCCTCACCTGCCAGGGGACGCTCGTCCCCTGGACCCCTTTGCGAAAAATCCAAAAAAAAATTTCGGCAGCGGCGCGCCCAGGCGACCGTGCGTTCGACGCCCTCGCGCACGCGCGATACGTCAGCAGGATAGGGAACGCAGTCGTCGAAGCACATAATGACATCCGCACCCAGTTTTTGCTGAATCGCGATCGATTTTTCGGGCGAAAAAAAATGCGCGCTGCCGTCGATGTGCGAGCGGAACTCCACACCGTCGGACGTGATACGGCGCAGATCAGCCAGCGAAAAGACCTGAAAACCGCCGCTGTCGGTGAGGATTCCGCGCTGCCATCCCATAAAGGCGTGAAGCCCTCCCGCGTCGGCCACGAGCTCCTCGCCGGGGCGCAAATAAAGGTGATACGTGTTGCCGAGCACGATCTGCGCGCCGATCTGTTCGAGCTCGAGTGGCGTCATCGCCTTCACCGTGGCCTGCGTCCCCACGGGCATGAAAAGCGGCGTGCGGATCACGCCGTGCGGCGTGACGAACTCCCCTGCGCGCGCCCCCGTCACGGGACAGACGGCGAGCGTTCGATACGAGAACATCGTTAATTCCCCTTAAAGTCGTTCAGGCCGAAAAGCGTGTTCGCGTTGCGCCACACGGCCTCGGCGAACGCATCCAGCTCCATGCCGCGCGCGCGCGCGACCTGTTCGTACACGTCCGCCACGTTCGCCGGCTCGTTCGTCCGTCCGCGAAGGCGCTGCGGCGCCAGATACGGCGAATCGGTCTCGCACAAACCACGCTCGATCGGCGCCCAGGCGGCGATTTCGCGCAGCGCGTCGCTTTTGGGATACGTCACGGGCCCCGCAAACGACAGATAAAACCCCAAGTTGATCGCGCGCCGCGCGTCGTCCATGCTGCCCGAAAAACAGTGCAACACGACTTTGGAAATTTTTTCTTTCGCCAGCAGATCGATCCCCTCGCCGTACGCGTCGCCCGCGGCGCGGTCGCGCGCGTCGCGCAGGTGCACGACCAGCGGCTTGCCGCACTCGTGCGCGAAGTCGATCTGCGCGGCGAAAACCGCGCGTTGTACGTCGCGCTCCGAGTGGTCGTAAAAAAAATCGAGCCCCGCTTCGCCCACGGCGCACACGCGCGGCTCGCGCACCAGCTCGCCCAGTTCGGACAGAAGCGCGCTGCGCTCGGGCGCCGTCTTCGCGTCGTGCGGGTGCACGCCCACGGCGGCGAAAAGCTCCGGACAGGCGGCGGCGCCGTCACGCGCCGCGCGGTTGGCGACTTCGATCACGCGCCGGTTCGCCCGGCGATCGTAACCGACCAGGACGATGCGTTCGACACCCCGGTCGCGCGCGCGGGCGAAAAGCTCTTTTTGGACGCCCGCGTCGTCGTCCAGATGGCAGTGCGTGTCGATCAGTCGCGGCATCGACTTAATGAATCCGGCTGCCTAGGGGGATGTCCTGGTCGACCGTCAGCAGCGCCAGCGAAAAGCCGGGCGTCCCTTCGGCCACCGGCGCTTCGGCCGCCAGCAGCATGCCGTGGCTTTCGATTCCACGCAATTTGCGCGGCGCCAGATTGCAGATCACGACGATCTTTTTGCCGATCATCGACTCGGCTGTGTAATACTCGCGAATGCCCGAAACGATCGTGCGCCGCTCGTACCCCAGGTCCACCTCGATCTTGTAGAGCTTGTCCGCCTTGGGCACGACTTCGCACGAGAGCACCCGCGCCACGCGGAACTCGAGCTTCTTGAAATCGTCGTACACGACCTCCGCTTCGTGGTCGCTGTAGTCGTAATCCGGTTTTGTGATCAGGGCACTCGCGTCCATCTTCTTTTCGTCGCGCTCCTTTTTTTCTTTTTTCCAAACTTCGAGGTCGATCCGAGGGAACAGCACGTCGGCCTTGCGGGTCGCGTCCGGCACTTCCCCGCCCATCCACTTCCAGCCCGCGCGGTCGACGAGAGCCTCCGGTGCGCACACGTCGAGCCCCAGCTGCGCCCAGATGCGGCGGGCCGTCTGAGGCATGAACGGAGCAAGCAGCACGGCCTCGAGTCGCAAGACCTCCCACAGCGTCCGCAGTACCGTGCCCAAACGCAAGAAAGCGTCCGGGTCTTTGGCGAGCTTCCACGGCATCGTCTCGTCGATGTATTTGTTGGCCGCGCCGATCAGCGTCCAAAGCGCCTTCAGGGCTTCGTCGAACGCGAAGCGCTCCATGGCGGCCTCGGCCTCCTCGAACGTCCGCGCGGCGAGCTCTTTGATCGCCGTGTCGACCGGCTCGGGGTGCCCTTCGCGCGGCAGTTTGCCGCCCAAGTTCTTCTCGATCATCTGCAACGTGCGGTTGAGCAGGTTGCCGAGGTCGTTCGCGAGGTCGGAGTTGATCCGTCCCACGAGCGCCGCTTCGGAGTAGTCGCCGTCGTTGCCGAAGGGCACCTCGCGCAACAGGAAGTAGCGAAACGCGTCCGCTCCGTAGAGGTCCGCCATCTCGAACGGATCGACGACGTTCCCTTTCGACTTGGACATCTTCTCCCCTTCGACCGTCCACCAACCGTGCGCGAAGACGCGCACCGGTGGATTCAACCCCAGCGCCAGCAGCATCGCGGGCCAGATCACGCAGTGGAAGCGGATGATGTCCTTCCCCACGAGGTGGCGCACCGCCGGCCAGTAGTGCTCCCACATCGCGCCCGCTTGCGGATATTCCAGCGCCGAGAGGTAGTTGATCAGCGCGTCGAACCAGACGTAGATGACGTGTTTTTCGTCGCCCGGCAATGGAACGCCCCACGACAGAGTCGTCCGCGAGACGGACTGATCCTTGAGGCCGCTTTTGATGAAGCTCACGATCTCGTTGTAGCGCGAGCGCGGCAGGATCGCGTCCGGGTGCGATTCATAAAAATCGAGCAGCGGCTGCTGGTAGCGGCTGATCTTGAAGAAATAGCTCTCCTCCGTCATCTTCGTCAAGGGACGCTTGCAGTCGGGACACGTGTTTCCCTCGCCCATCTGCGCCTCGGGGACGTACGTCTCGCACGGGACGCAATACCACCCCTCGTACTCTCCTTTGTAGATGTCGCCCTGCGCCATCAGCTTGCGGAAGATCTCCTGCACGACGCGCTCGTGGCGCGGCTCCGTCGTGCGGATGAAATCGTCGTTTTTGATATCGAGTACCTTCCAGAGACGCTGGAAATTCACGACGACTTCATCACACAGTTCGATCGGCGTCATACCCCGGGCCTGCGCGGCCTGCTGGATCTTTTGGCCATGTTCGTCCGTCCCGGTCAGCATGCGCGCGTCATCACCGCCCGCGGCGTGCCAGCGCGTCAGCACGTCGGCCGCGATCGTCGTGTAGGCGTGCCCGATGTGCGGTACGTCGTTGACGTAATAGATCGGCGTCGTGATATAAAAAGTTTTTTCCTTCTCGCTCATGATGGTTCCTCCCTCGTTTCCTTCGCTTCACGCAACAAAAATTTTTTGACCGCGTTTCTGGGTACACGATAGCGCTCTTCGAGCATCCGCGCAATCTCTTTCATCGAACGCCCCTCGCGGCGCAGCGTCTGGGCCTCGAGTTCCCACGCGTCGTCCGCTATTTTCGCACCGGGTGAAGCGCCCGCGACGACGCAGACCATCTCGCCTTTTAGAGATTCGCGCCGATCAAGTTCCGCGCACAAAGCGGCAAGCGGCAGGCGGATCGCTTCCTCGTGCAGTTTGCTGATCTCGCGCACCAGCGCCGCCGGCCGGTCACCGAGCGCCTCGAACAAAAGCGCCAGCTCCTCGCGCACCCGATGGGGCGAAACGTAAAACACGAGCGCCCCTTCGAAGGCCGCCAAGCGTTCTAAAATTTCTTTTTTTTGTTTCGCGCGCCCTTTGAGGAACCCGACGAAACAGAACGGCTCCGGTTCGATCCCCGAGAACAAAAGTGCCGGCAGGATCGCGTTCGCGCCGGGCAACACCTCGATCGGCAAGTCGCGTTCGATAGCGGCCTGCAAAAGGCGCCACCCGGGGTCGGACACGGCGGGCGTCCCCGCGTCGCTCACGAGGCAGACCGTTTCTCCGCGCTCCACTCGGGCGATCAGCTCGGGAACGCGCGCGGCTTCGTTGTGTTCATGATAGGAACAAAGCGGTTTTTTGATCTCGAAATGAGTGAGCAGCGCCAATGTCCGCCGTGTGTCTTCACACGCCACGACGTCGGCCGCCCGCAGGCGCTCGAGCGCGCGCAGCGTGATGTCTTTTAAATTTCCAATCGGTGTCGGCACCAGTACGAGCGGCATCAGATGCGATAGGCCTCGAGCAGTTCAGGTGTGTACTCCCCGCGCTCGTCCGCGATCAAAAGCGGCGGCTCGACCACGAGCCCCGGGCGCGAGGCGCGCACCGCCTCGACCAGAACGACCGCAGCTGGACGACCGGG
>JAVBRL010000163.1:0-4970 GCA_031547985.1 Synergistaceae bacterium | reverse complement strand
ACAATTCCAGCGCTTTTCCCTGCGCGAGGACACACCGCAAAAGCAGTGGAAAATCACGGATGAAGACTGGCGCAATCGCGACAAATGGCCGCTTTACGAAATCGCCGCCGAGGAGATGCTGCTGCGCACGAGCACAAAGCGTGCCCCATGGCATATCGTCGAGGCAAACGACAAGCACTACGCGCGCCTCAAGGTCCTCAAGACCGTGGCTCACGCCGCGATCGAGGAACTCGGTCTTAAATACCTGATCGACGAGGGGAAGTCCAAGGGGAAATAACGAAATCGAAATAAAAAACGAAGCCGGCGACGAGATGATCCGCCGGCTTCGCTTTTTGCGCCGCGTTAGGCTTTTTCCCCGACCTCCCGCGCAAAGCGCGCGAGCATACCGTACCGCAGCCCGCTTTCGCTGATCGTAAACGATTTTTTGCCGCACCAGTCAAGCACGCTCGAGACGACCGCCGCACCGGCGATGCTGATACGGGCTCTGTCCGGCGGCATGCCTTTGATTTTTTTCCGATCTTCGGCCCGTAGCGAACGATAAAGGACGATCTGCCGGTCGAGTTCGCCCCTCGTCAAGAGCGATCCATGGATCCGCTCCGAGTCGAACCGCTCGAGCCCCAGCATCACGGACCCAAGCGTCGTCGCCGTACCGCCGACTCCCGCCAGCGTGAAGCGTTCCGGCAAAGCGAAACGCGACTCCGTCGCCGTTTCGCGCAGCAGCTCGTGCGCCAAACCGACCGCCCCCTCCCACTGCGCATCCGTCGGAGGATCCGCCAGCCCCAAAAAACGATCCATCAAAACGAGCGCCCCCAGTGGAGCGCTCATCTTGGCGCGCATCGCGCCGTCGCGGCCGTAAATCAGCTCCGTGCTCCCGCCCCCGGCGTCGAAGACAACCAGGTCTTCGTTCGCCTCAAGACGGTCTGCCAGTCGGGCGGCCGTCGCTTCGAAACTCAACGAGGCTTCTTCCTCTCCCGAGACGACCGCACAGTCGACGCCCGCGCGGCACCGGATCAACTCCAAAAAAGCGTCGCGATTCGCGGCGATGCGAAGAGCCTGCGTCGCGACGCATCGAACTTCGGCCCCGAGGCCTCGGGCTTCATCCGCCATCGATTTCACGGCAAGACAGGTCCGCTCCATGGCCTCGGGGTTTAAAGTTCCCGCCTGTGTCAAGCCCTCGGCCAGCCCGACGACTTGGCTGCGGTCCACGACCTTGCGTTCCAGACGCCCCCCCAAGACGTCCGCGACGAGCAGCTTTGTCGAATTCGAACCGATGTCGAGAACCGCCAGGCGTTTAAGCATCAACCCGTTTTATTGATGACTTCGAGCATTTCCTGCAGAATACGGTCGGCCTCGGCGTAGGGAACCTGGCAGGTTCCGACGGCCTTGTGGCCGCCTCCGCCGTACTTGAGCATCAGCGAGCCGACGTCGACTACCGACGTCCGGTTGAGCACGCTGTACCCGACCGCGAACACGCAAAACTCCTTGTTCTTGCCGTCGAAAATACGAATATTGATGTTCTGCTCGGGGAAAAGGGCGTAGACGACGTGGCGGTTGCCCACGAACGTCTCCTCCACCCCGCGAAGATCCGTCACGACGGCGTCTCCGCAGACGGTGGAGTGTACCGTCAGCATCTCCTTGAACACCTCCTGATGGTCCAGGTAGCGGACGGTCCTCGCCTTCACGTCCGGCATCTCCAAGATTTCATCGATGCCGTGATCGCGCAGCGCGTCGACCAAGATCTCCATCAAGTTGTAGTTCGAGACGCGGTAGTCGCGGTAGCGCCCCAGCCCCGTGCGCGGATCCATGATGAACGACAGGAGCACCCACCCCTTGGGGTTTAAGATATCCTGCTCCGAAAACTGCGCGGAGTCGGCCTTGTCGGCCGCTTCGATCATCTCTTTGAACTTGCCGAGCTTCTCGTCGCCGCCGTAATATTCGTAGATCACGCGCGCCGCGCTGGGGGCGGCCCAGCTCGACCCTTTAAACGGCTTTCGCGCCGCGCCGCGTTCCGCCTCGCTCGTGTGATGATCGAACCACATGCCGCAACCCTCGACATACGGAATATTCACCAGGATATCGTTTTCCGTGACGGGTACCAAGCCATCCTGAATGTCCTTGGGGTGGACGAACTTGATCTCGTCGTACATCCCAAGCTCCTTCAGCAACACCGCACTCATCAGGCCGTCATAATCGGAGCGGGTCAAAAGCCTCACAATAACATCCCCCTATTTCGAACCAGGATAAAAACAAAAACAGGTCTCCAGCGATTTCATTAAACTATAAAGTTATTATAAATAATAGCCGAAAAGAAAGCGAAAGGCAACGGGCGTATGCTATGATTCTCTTAAGGCCAGAAGGGGGAGGACACACGATGAACATCCACGAAAAGGAAGAACTCGCCGCGATGATCCCCGTGCCGCTTGTCGTGGAGCCGCTCTCCCCGACCCCAAACGAAGCGGACGCGTCGTCGAAAATCGCGACCGTCGCTTCGGCCGATCTGGGCATCACGCAGGAAGAAGCGCAGGCGTTCTATCGCAAGGCTCTTTACGACGCGGACAAAGCGATCGACGACATGATGCAGCGACACGAAGAGATCGTGGCCGAGGGGCAAAAGCGTATGAAAGCCTACGCCCAGAAGCGCGCGCTCGAAAAGCGCGTTCAAAAGGCGCAAGAGGAACGCGAGGCCCTGGCCGAAAAGGCGCTCGTCGAACGGCTCAACCACCGGGAACTGCTCGAAGAGGCCCGGCGCAAGGACGAGCTTAAAAAATAAACGAAAAACAAAGACACAATAACGACCGAGGCTTTTGGCACGCACGCATGGCTTGCTCATGTGCGCCGCCAAAATCCTCGGTCGCTTGTTTGGGGGGTGTTGCGTTATTTTTTTGTTTGTTTCAGGTGTTTCTTTGGTTGTTGCAACGGGTCATCTGCGCGCGCGGATACGGATGGAATGAGCGCGGGTGTTTCTTAAAACGAGACGTCTCTATATATAAACTGCGCGGCAAGGGCGCAAAACGCAACCTGTTTTTTGAAATTAAAGCGCGATCTCCTGCCGCGTGCCTTCCAACAGGTTGAACCAAAGCAATTTTCCTCGCAGGACATTGCCCAGACCGCAGATGATTTTCGTCGCCTCGGCGACTTGCTGCGCCGCCACGAAAGCCGGCGTGAAACCCGGATTTCCCGTCTGGACCTCGATCCCTTTTTCCGCTTTTTCGGGCGAGTCGTCCAAGTGGTCCCACGGCGTCGGGTCGTGCGGCCAGAAGACGGCGAGCTGCGCGTAAAAACCGGCGATCGCCGCGTGCACGAAGGGAATTCCCAAGTCGGCGCACGCGCGGAGGGCGATTTTTCTCGCTCCGATACTGTCGAGCGCGTCAAGGACCAGGTCGCACCCGTCGAGCAGTTCGCGCGCGTTTTCGTCGTCCAAAAAACAGACGCGCGGCACCGTCTCGACCGCGGAGTTGATCGCGGCGACGCGCGCGGCGGCCGCACGTGCTTTGGGTACCCCGATATCCGCCTCGCGGCAGAGGAGTTGGCGATTCAAATTGCTGGCGGCAAACACGTCGCCGTCGATCAGGACGAGTTGGCCAAACCCCTGGCGCGCGAGCAGCTCCACGAGCCACCCCCCGATGCCGCCGCAGCCGACGACCGCGACGCGGCACGCCAACAATTTTTCCTGCCCCGCATGACCTAAGGTGCCGATCTTCCGTTCATAGCGATCGGGGCAAAAACCGTTTCGCAGGGCGAGCGCTTCCGCAACGCGCGGCGCGAGCCCAAAGCAAAGTGCCCCTTCGCGGCACCACTCCCACGAAACGACGGCATCCTCGATTCCCAACGCCTTTACTTTCTCCGCGAGCCATGCGACGTATTTCGATTCCATCCGGACACCCCCTTGACAAACATCCCCTCTTGACGCGTATTTTAAACCCATGGAACCGATACGGAGAGCACACGAAAACGAAAAAAAACGCGTTGCCGTCCTGATGAGCGGCGGCGTCGCTTCGAGCGTCGCCGCATGCCTTCTCGCCCAGGAGGGGGACGCGGTCGTGGGGGTGACGCTTTTTTTACTGGAAGAAAACGAGCTGGCCAAAAACGTTTGCGAGCAGCTCGGCATTCCCTTTTTGGCCATCGATCTGCGGCGGGAGTTTCACGGATGCGTGATCGAACGGTTTTGCTGCGCATATGAACGCGGCCTCACCCCCAACCCCTGCGTGGATTGTAACGAAAAAATCAAGTTCGGCGCCGCGTGGGAACGCCTCCTCGAGGCAGCTCCATTCGCGGGTGAAGACTTCGCGCTCGCCACGGGACACTCCGCGCGTATCGTCCGCTCCCCGGGCGCACACGCCCGCCTCGCCCGCGCACTCGACGCCGCGCGCGACCAGAGCTATTTCCTCTACGGCGTCGCACGTGAACGGCTCAACCACATTCTTTTCCCCCTGGGCGCGCTCACCAAAGAAGAAGTCCGGGCTATCGCGCGCGACGCGGGCCTCGCTTGCGCCGAGCGCCCCGACAGCATGGACATCTGTTTTTCGGGCGCGGACGATTATCGAAAATTGCTTGCCCAAGACACTCCGGGGCCGATCGTCGATCAGGACGGACACCTTTTGGGAACGCACCCCGGGATCTCCCATTTCACGCTGGGGCAAAGGCGAGGGCTCGGCGTTCCCGCCAAAACGCCGCTTTACGTCGTCGCGATCGACCCCGCCGCGAACGCGATCGTGCTGGCCTCCCGCGAGCGAGCCTATCAGGAACGGATCATGATGGAAAACCCGCACTTGCTCGTGCCGGAGGCGTTTTACGAAGGCGCCCGCATGTTCGCGAAAATCCGCTCGACCGGCCCCCTGGAACCCTGCACGATCGAAAGCGCCCGCCCCGAATATATCGTCGCGCGCTTCGACCGTCCGCAGTTCGCACCGGCACCCCTGCAGCGCATGGTCTTCTACGATGCTTCGGACATCGTCCTCGGCGGCGGAGAG
>JAVBRL010000015.1:0-4981 GCA_031547985.1 Synergistaceae bacterium | reverse complement strand
CCGTTTTCCATCAGCCAGTTGCGCGCTACGTCTTCCGCTTTTTTCTTGTCGAGGTCGACCTGGGCGTTCAGTTTGGACATGGTCTTGTCGTCAATCTTGCCGGCCAGCGTATTGAGCGCGGCTTTGAGCTCGGGATGTTTTTCGAGCGTATCCATGCGCACGAGCGGCGCGGCGTCGTACGGCGGGAAGAAGCGCTTGTCGTCTTCGATCACGAGCAGGTTGAAAGCGACGATGCGCCCGTCGGTCGCAAAGGCCGTGATCACGTCCACCTTGCCCGACTGGCACGCCAGGTAGGTGAGGCCGGGATCCATGCCGCGCCGCTCCTTGAAGTCGAGGCCCATATAGGCCTTACGGAGTTCGCGGTATCCGTCCGGGCGCTCCAGGAACTCCTGCGTCGCGCCCAGGACGAGCTTCGGCGCGTGCTTGGCGAGGTCGCTGATCGTCTTGATACCGAGTTCCTTGGCGTGATCGGCGCGCATGGCGAGCGCGTACGTGTTGTTGAACCCCAGCGGATCGAGCCAGGCGATCTTGCGCTTCTCGCGGTAGATCTTGGCGACTTTGTCGTAAACGGCCTTGGGGTCGTTCATGGTCGGCTCCTTGAGGATGCTCAGGAGGGCCGTCCCCGTGTATTCGACGTAGATGTCGAGATCGCCGCGCTGCAAGGCCTGGTCGACGATCTGCGTCCCGCCCAGGTGCGGTTTCGAGACGACTTTGAGGTCCGTCTTGTCCTCGACGAGCGCGCGCATGAGTTCGACCATCAGCACCTGTTCGGTGAATTCCTTGCCCCCGATGGTCACTTGACCCGGAGCCGCGAGCGCGGGAGCCGCCCCCCAAAGCGCGAGCGCGAAAACTCCCAGCAGGGTGCAGGCGAAAAACTTTCGTAGATTCGTCGTCGTTTTCGTCATATCCGGACACCTCTTTCGTTTTTTATTTTTTGGAACCGACGCTTCTTTTCCGCAGCGAACGGACAAGCGCTAAAATCGCCTTATTCCTTTAGGAGACCCGACTCAAGAGGCCCGCCCTCGGCGGCTTTTCCTTTCGAGCAGGAAGACGAGGAAATTGAACGACACGGCGAAAAACGCCGCCGGGATGGCGCCGGCGAGCACGAGCTGCGTGTTCACCGTTGCGATGCCCCGGAAGATGAGGTCGCCGAGCCCACCGGCTCCGATCAGCGCCGATAGCGTCGCCGTGCCGATGATGATCACGCCGGCCGTGCGGATCCCAGCCATGATGACGGGAAACGCCAACGGCAGCTCGACCATGAACAGGATCTGCCACGACGTCATCCCCATGCCCGTTCCCACTTCGATCAGGACGGGGTCGACCTCTTTGATGCCCGTGTACGTGTTGCGCATGATCGGCAGCAGCCCGTAGATCGTCAGCGCGATCACGGCGGGCAGCGTGCCGATGCCGAAAAAGGGCAGCAGAAAACCCAGCAGGGCGATGCTGGGGATCGTCTGCATGACGGAGTTCACGCCCAGGACGACCTCGGCGATCTTCTTGTAGCGCGTGATCAGAATGCCCAACGGGATGGCGATGGCGTTGGCGATCGCCAGCGACAGAAACGTGAGCCGCAAGTGCTGCCCCGCGGCCATCACGATATCCTCCCTGCGGTCGATGACGAGCTCTATCAGTTGCTCCACGGCTCCTGCCCCCCTTCGTCCTGCAGTTGGCGATGCATGACCTCCACGAGGCACGCCCGCGTCACAGCGCCCAAAACGCGCCGGTCTTTCTCATTCAGGATCGGGATCATAGGCACTTTGGCCTGGTGCATCTTCGCGATTACGGAATCGAGTGGATCGTTCAGCGTAGCGGACGGATAGTTCGTGATCGCGACGTCCATCAGCGTGAGATTTTCCTCGGGGTAGCGCAACCGCATCTCGCGGACACGCGCCACGCCGACGAACTTGGCGCCTTTGTCCACCAGGATCAGCGAGTCGACGTTGCGGCTGCGCATACGCGCGATGCCCTCCGCAAGGCCGCGGTGGGCGTACTCCACGATCGGCGGCAGCATGATCTCGCTGATCGCCGGGAGATCCGTATGTTGCGTGTCGTTTTTAACGTTCATCTTCTGTTCTCCCATGAACTGGGCGATGAAATCGTTCGCGGGGTTGCGCAGGATGTGGTCCGGGGTGCCGATCTGTTCGATCTTGCCGGCGCGGAGGATGCAAATGCGGTCTGCGATGTGGACGGCTTCCGGCATATTGTGCGTCACGAAGACGATGCTTTTTTTCATCTGGGTCTGGATGCGCAGGAGTTCTTCTTGCAGCTGTTCGCGTGTGACGGGATCGAGCGCGCTGAACGGCTCGTCCATCAGGATCACGGGAGGATCGGCCGCGAGCGCGCGAATGACGCCGATGCGCTGCTGTTGGCCTCCTGAGAGCTGGCTGGGGTAGCGCTCCAGGTAGTCTTCCGGCAGGTCGACCAGGGCAATCAGCTCGCGAGCGATCTCCTTGCGTTTTTTGGCGTCCCATCCCGACAGTTTCGGGACGAGCGCAATGTTTTCTCCAATTGTCATGTGGGGCATGAGCCCGATGTGTTGAACGACATATCCGATGTGTCTTCTAAGTTCGACGGGGTCGTAGGAGGCAATATCCTTGCCGTCCATCAAGATGGTGCCTTCGGTCGGATCGATAAGGCGGTTGATCATCTTAAGGCACGTCGTCTTGCCGGACCCGGAAGGACCGATCAAGACCATCAACTCACCCGGGGCGACGCTGAAGGAGACATCGTCGACCGCTTTGAAACGAGCTGGTTGGTATTCTTTAACCACGTTTTTGAATTGAATCATCGTTTTCCCCCTTACAAGAAAAGTGGGTCCGGCGCTGTTTTTCGCTTCCATAGATTCAGCAAAAACCAGGCGAGATCCGTTAAATGCGCATTTTTTCCCCCTTTCTAAAAAGATCGCCCAAAATCAGTGCGAAGCGACTTTAAGCCCGACAATTCCCGCGAAAATCAGTAGAAGACTCACAATGCGAACCACGTCACGCGACTCGCCCAAGAAGAAGATGCCAAAACAGACGGTTCCGATCGCCCCGATCCCCGTCCAAACCGCGTAGCCGGTTCCGACCGGAAGCGTTTTCAGCGCACGAGCGAGCAGAAACACGCTGATTGCCATCGCACCCAATGTCAATACCGAAGGTTTTAATCGCGTGAACCCTTCCGTATATTTTAACCCAACTGCCCACCCGGTTTCAAATAGGCCCGCAATAACGAGAATCAACCACGCCATTGAAGGTTCCTCCTTTTCTACGGAAAAACAAAAAAAGGATCCCCCGATTAAGAGGGATCCCTTTGCCGCGTCGTTCGTTCAAGGCGAATTTCAGTCGGTTCCCTTTTCTTCCTCGGAGACGTCCAAAACCTTGCGCCCCTTGTAGTAGCCGCATGCGGGGCACGCGCGATACGTCATGATCATCTCGCCGCAGTGGCCACACCCCACGAGACCCGGCGCGGAAAGCGCCCCGAGCCAGTGAGCCTTGCGGTTGTGCGTGCGCGCGTGCGATACGCGTCTTTTCGGCGTTGCCATCTTCAATCCCTCCTTTTAAGTTTTAGTCTTCGTTTCTCGAATCGTCTTTTGAATCGTCTTCTTCAAGCAGCTTGCCGATCGCCTCGAAGCGAGGGTCGATCGGGGCGGCTGCGCAACCGCACGGATTTTCGTTTCGGTTCGCGCCGCACTGCAGGCACAAACCCAGGCAATCCTCCCGGCAAAGGGCCGACGCCGGCAAGGCCATGACGAGCGCCTCCCAGATCCACTCCGCGAGATCGATCCGCCCGGATTTCGGATCGAAGCCGATGATTTCCTCGGTTTCCTCGAGCTCCTCGACTCCATCGGGCGAGTCGCGCTCCGCAGATTTCTCCATGAGTGTCCCCTGCGAGGCGAAAAGTCCTTCCCAGGTCCCGTGTACCGACACGTGCGCCGGAGCGAGACAGCGGGCACACGGAAGCGTCACATCGGTACTCACGTCGAGCTCCACAAAGATACGCTCCCCTTGCCGCGAAGCACGTGCCGCCACCTCGACGGGGCCGGCCAAAAGATACTCCTGCCGCCAGTGGTCGATGCATCCGGCAAGCGGCAACGAAAATCGCGCCTCGTACGGCGTTCCGTCCCGCGCAATGGCTCCCAGGGGCAAAAACGGCTCCCAGAAAGAGGGCGCTTCCGTATGGCGACGAACTTCTTCGCTCATTTCCCGTCTCCTGAAAAGCGCACTCAGGCGCTTTATTCTACCTTTTTTCGGCGCAAAGTCCAGAGCCGTTCCCGAGTTCTTTATATAGAAGAATTACTTCGCTCCGCCGACCAGGCGCTGCGTGTCGCGCGCGATCACGAGCTCCTCGTTCGTCGGAACGACGAGCAACTTGACCTTCGAATCGGGCGCGCTGATCTCGGCTTCCACCCCGCGCACCTTATTCTTGGCCGGATCGAACTTCGCCCCCAGGTAGCCCAAGTGCTTGCAGACCATCTCGCGAACGGTCGAGCTGTTCTCGCCGATGCCCGCGGTGAACGCGATCGCGTCGATGCCGTCCATCGCGCCCGCGTAGGCTCCAATATGTTTGCGGATACCGTAGCAGAGGATGTCGAGCGCAAGCTGTGCGCGCACGTTGCCCTTCTCGGCTGCGTCTTCGATGTCGCGCAGATCGCTCGAAATACCGGAAACACCTTCGAGGCCGCTCTTTTTATGGATCAGGTCGCTGACTTTCTGCGTGTCGCCACCGAAGTCATCCACGAGGCGCAGCACGACCGAGGCGTCGAGGATGCCGGCGCGCGTGCCCATGAGGATCCCGTGGGTCGTGCCCATGCCCAGGCTGATGTCGACGCTCTTGCCGCCCTGCACGGCTGCGATCGAGCTGCCGTTTCCGAGGTGGCACGTAACGATCTTCAGCGATTCCGCCGGTCTGCCCAGGATCTCGGCCGTACGCATGGCCACATAGTAGTGACTCGTCCCGTGGAAACCGTAGCAGCGGATCCCGTCGCGCTCGTAGAACT
>JAVBRL010000093.1:0-4925 GCA_031547985.1 Synergistaceae bacterium | reverse complement strand
GAGCTTTTCATCCTGCTGTGTGCCCTGTTTTTCCTCACGTCCGTCATCATCGGAACCTTGAGCCTCCTGGTGAACACGCTCAAAAGAAGCAACAAAAAACTGATGGAGATCCAGAAGAATCTGTTCACGGCGGAGGAACTGCTGAGCAAGGACCGGGAGATCCGGGAGATCAAGGAACGGTTCGAGATCGCGCTTTCGGCCTCGTCGTCGGGTGTGTGGGAGATCGATTGCGAGCGGAAAGTCGTGACGTACGACCAGATCGCCGAACAGATGTTCCAGGGCGACCCCGGAGGCAAGATGACGCTCGAGGAGTTCGAGGAGATGATGACCGCGCGCGCAGTCGGCTTTCAGGATTCCAAGTTCTACCAGGATATGTTGTGCGGAGATATCGGCGGCCGCAATGCCTCCAAGGAGCTCTCGGTCGTTTGGAACGACGGAACGGAACATCACTTGACCAGCCACTTCAAGACGATAGGAGATTCCGATGGCAGGGCATCGCGAATCATCGGCATGGTAAGCGACAACACGTCGCGGGTCAAGATGGCGAACGACCTGCTGGTCGCCAAGGAAGCGGCCGAAGCGGCCAACCAGGCGAAAAGCCGTTTTCTGTCCACCATGAGCCACGAAATCCGCACGCCCATGAACGCCATCATCGGCATGTCGGAACTGCTCCTGACGGAAAACCTCACCGAAAGGCAGCTCAAATATGTCAACGACATCAAGGTCTCATCCACGTCGCTGCTGGGGATCATCAACGACATCCTGGACATTTCGAAGATCGACTCGGGAAAATTCAAGCTCACCCCCGTAAACTACGATTTCAACGAACTGCTCTCGAACCTGCACACCATGTTCACGTTCGCCGCCCAGGCCAAGGGGATCGCCTTTCTGCTCGACGCCGAGGAGGAGTTGCCCCGCTACCTGTTCGGTGACGACGTCCGCCTGCGGCAGATCCTGGTAAACGTCATCGGTAACGGCATCAAGTTCACCGACTCCGGGCACGTCCTGCTCGAGATCACGTCGTGCGACGGAGTACTCTGTTTCGACATCTTCGACACGGGCATCGGAATCAAAAAGGAGAACTTGGACCGGCTTTTCAACTCCTTCGACCAGTTCGACCAGGACAAGACCCGCAAGCTCGCGGGCACGGGGTTGGGGCTTTCCATCACGAAAAGCCTTGTCGACATGATGGACGGATCGATTTCGGTCGAAAGCGAATACGGCCGGGGAAGCCGTTTTCACATCGAAATCCCCCTCGTGCCGGGCGACGAGCACAAGCTCGCCGAGCATTCGCCCGAGGCGTCCTTCATCGTTTCACCGACCGCGAAGATCCTCGTCGTCGACGACAACGAGATCAACTTGAACGTCGCCGTCGGCATGATGCGCCTGCACAAGATCGACTGCGACCGCGCCACGAGCGGGGTGGAGGCGCTGCAAAGGGCACGCGAAACTTCGTACGACCTGATCTTCATGGACCACATGATGCCGGAGATGGACGGCGTCGAAGCGACGCACGCGCTGCGGGAGAACGAGCGCGCGGAAGCGTGCGAGGAAGTTCCCGTCATCGCGCTCACGGCGAACGCGGTCGAGGGAGTCCGCGACATGCTGCTCGCTTCCGGCATGAACGACTACCTGTCGAAGCCGATCCAGGACGCCGCCTTGAACGAAATCCTCGCGAAGTGGCTGCCGAAGAAGAAAATCATCCAGGTGGCGGGCGCCTACAACGAGATCAAAAGCGACGCGGCTCGCCTGAGCCTGATCAGTCGCCTGGGCTCCGTGGAGGAGATCGACCTCGAACTCGGCTTGGGGCGGATCAACGGGATGTTCGACGTGTACGAACAGTCGCTCGATATCATGGTCCGCAAACTGCCCGAGACGATCAACAACCTGTCGAAATTTCTCGAAGAACGGCAGATGAGGAATTTTTCGATCCTCATCCACGGCACGAAAGGCTCGCTCGACAACATCGGGGCGACGGAGCTTGCGAGGGCCGCGCAAGTGTTGGAGACGCATTCGAAAAACGACGACATCACGTTCTGCGAAGAGCATACGGGACCGTTTCTGGCGCGCCTCAAAGAGCTGCACCAGAAGCTGCACACGATCCTCTCCGAAGAAAACGATCCGCACAAGGCCCCCAAAGAACCGGGGTCGGTCGAGGCGCTCAAAAAACGCCTGCTCGTGGTCAAAACGCTGCTCGAATCGTTTCTGGACACCGAGGCGGCCGACCTCGTCAAGGCGATCCAGAAATTCGACTACGGCCCCGAGATCAACCTAAAACTCAAAGATCTTCTAAACGCCATTCTCGAATTCAACTACGACGGTGCGGCGGAGTTGATCGACTCGATGGAGATTTAGTCCCCGGCTTGCATTTCTGTATATAAAAATGTAAAATACACTCACTACATGAAAACGAAGACCGAAGGTTTTGCGAATGCGCTCGAAAAAAACGTGAAAAGCGCAAGCGCGGGACCTTTCGACTCTTCATCTTCCGGCAGGAGGTTGGAGCAAATGAACGCAAGGACGGCGAGGACGTACAGCATCCACAAACTGAGCACCGCCACGGACCTCGACATGGTGACGGGCTTTAAGAAATTGTCGTCGAAAGAGGCGTACTTCGACGCGCTCCACACATTTTTCGAAACAGCCCCCGAGATGGTGAAAACGCTGAACGAAAACGGCCTGCGCGTCGGAACCCGCCAGCAGGTCGACACGCTTGACAAGCTGCAGAACATGGTGCTCGACATCAGCTCTCCCTCGCTCGTCTGGAAGATGGCGCGCCTGGCAACGGCGGCGTCGCAGGGAAACAAGAGCGCCATCCTCGAAAACCTGCGGGGCGTGCGAAAAGACGTCGACGTTCTGTGCTCGCGAATCCGGGAGGCCGAAAGCGCGGCCGACGAAAACGCCGCCCTCGCGGCGCGCGACCAGCCGCCCGCGGCGGCGGAAGAACCGAAAAGCGAGCCGCTTCAGGTCGTGCCGGTCAACCCCGAGATTTTCGAAAAGACGTTCATGCTGATCGAAAACCTGGAGTTCGAACCCGCCATGATCGACCTGCAGGCGCTTTTGTCGTTCTCGTATCACGAGGAAGTGGACGAAGAGCTCTACTCCATCCTAAAAAACCTGCACGAAAAACAGTACCTGGCCGCGCGCAACGCCGTCTGGACCCTGCGCCAGAAGATCAAGAAGATCTCGGACACCGTGGGGAAAAAGAACAAAAAACAGCAGATCCTGGCCATCGACGATTTCCCCGACACGCTGCGCGTGCTCAAGACGGGGCTCAAGGGACGTTTCGACGTCGTCGGCGTCACGAACCACATGACGGCGCTGAAATACCTCTCCACGAACACGGCCGATCTCATCCTGCTCGACATCGAAATGCCCGACATGGACGGCTACACGCTGCTGGGGATCATTCGAAAACTCGAGGAGTACAAATTCACACCCGTCATCTTCCTCACGGCCAACGCGAGCCCCGAGAACGTCAAGACGGCTTTCGAGCAGGGCGGCAACGATTTCATCCGCAAACCGATCGACCTCAACCTGCTCACCGAACGGATATCGAAACACCTGCAGGACGACCGCGCGCGCAAGCCTCGCCTCGCTTCGTAGCGCGGCCCTTAAAAAAGCGAACGCGCTCCCGACGCTCGAGCGGGGGCGCGTTTTTTTGGAAATCCCTTCCGCTTGCCCAAAAACTCTTTTTTCATATTAAAATGACCCGTAATCGTAGCGAAAAATCCGGACATCGAGCCAGAAAAGAGCGCGTCATGAAAAAAACACATTTTTTTGCCGTTTTTTTAACGCTTTTCATCCTTGCGGGAACTTGTCGGCCGGCCGACGCCGACGCCGTCGACATGATCAATGCCTATCTGCGGGGCGACTACGCAAAGGACATCTCCAAAGTTCAAAACGCCCTGAACACGGCCTACCAGATCAAGTTGCTCTATGACGCGCAACCCGGCAAGACGAGCGGGGAGCAACCCAACACGTACAAATTCGCCCTCAAGTGGCTGATGCACTCCCAGATCGCCACGGCCCAGCTGCTCGACGTGGATCACCACGACCGCTTCGCCGACCCGGCTCTCTATGCTCCGGGACAACCGCTAAAGACGGTCGACAAACCGTTCCAATGGGGCAACGAAGCCGGCGTTACGATCCTCTTTCAGATGACGGCCGCCAAGGCCTTCTATGCGCAGAACGCGAACGATCTCGCCCTGGAAGGCGCCGCACGCGCGTTCGCGGCGGCGGGAGACGAAAAATCGGCCGCGGGGGCCCGTGCCGCCCAGTCGCTTTTCGCCCGGGAGTACTCGCCCAAGGATCGTTTCGCCAACAACGTCGTGTACGCCTACAACGGCGTCTTCAACAACACACCCCAGAGCGGCTCGCTCTACGACGTGCGGCGCAACGCCCCCGAAATGCCGATCGACAACGTCAGGGGCTCGATCCTCAACCGGATCGGCAAAGGAGGCAAATTCCGCTGGATCACGCGCGTCATCTCGCTCGGCGACGGCAAACTCTCCGCCGCCAAAGGCGCGATTGAAGTCGACGGCAAAAAAATCGCGTACGACTTCAACGACCTGATCAAAAACCTGCCCGCGCAGACGAAAACGGCGATCGCGATGCGCGACCGCGCCCTCGCGCTGATCAAAAGCAAGATCAAAACGGGTGAGGTGAAAGACGCGCCGCTCAAAAAGCTGGAGACCGAGCTCGTGAACATGGAGAGCCCCGTCACCCCCAGCGCCGGGTACAAACCACAATTCGTCCTGCCGATCGGCCCCAAGACGGCGCCTGCACAAACGGCTCCCGCCAAAACGCCGCCCGCGAACGTGCCCGCTCCCGCCAAAGACGTCAAAAGTCTGACGCCGGTCAAAGGAGCTCCCTTTTACGTCGTCCGGGCCGTGATCTCGACGGCGGCGTTTCTCAAATCGGAC
>JAVBRL010000006.1:0-10740 GCA_031547985.1 Synergistaceae bacterium | reverse complement strand
CCGTTTTTCTGGGCCGAGATCGGCATGTAATTTGCGAGTTCGTCCTTGAGGACGCTCGGAGTCTGAAGGGCACGCCGTAGCTCGAGGAGCCCCGTGATCATGTCCGTTTTTTTCAAGTTGGGGACTTTGCCGTAAAAATGTTCGAAGATGGGGCTCGCCGCGTCCAGAAACGAGTCGAGAGTGTACTGCCCCTTGCCGTATGCCGTAAAGAGCGAATCGAGCTTCTGGCCGCGCTTGGAGATATCGAGTGCCGCCTGTCCGAGCTCGGCGTCGGTCTTCAAGAGCCATTTGAGGTCGGCATCCGCAACCTCCTCGCCCGCTGCGACGGAAAGCGCTATTTCGCGAATATGTTTTCCGCTCGGCGCGAGGGCCGAGATGGGGGCGCCGCCGTCCGTCGGAAGGATGAAAAGGCCGTCGGCCGAGTAGCGCGTCGTGCTCCACGCGAAAAGCGGGCGGATTTCGTTCGCCGCAGCGAGTGCCCGGTCGACGGCCGCGGGGCGCTCGGCCTCGGGGTCGAATGCGGGGATTTCGACGTCGCCGTTCAGGAAATGCTGCTTGTAGCGCTCGACGAAGCTCGTTTCGCTTTGCGTGAGCTCGTAACCGGCGTTTTGTTTGGCCGCCAGATACTTGAGGGCGGGCAAGATATCCTCGACGAGCGTGAGGTCGACGCAGTTGCCCGTGTAGGAAGGAGCGAGCTCCCGTGTGGGAGGGGCGTCGTCGTTTTTGCCGTAGTAGTAGGGGTTGCTCGAAGTCGACTGCTGCGTCGATTTTTTCTTGGCGTTTTCTTCGGTCGTCGCGTTGCTCTGCTCCAGGAACGTGATGTCGCTCGACCAGTGGGTGAGCTGCGGCAAAGAAGTTCTGATCATATCCTGCTCCTCCTGACGAAATCGTTATTCTTCACATTAATGTCGGCGTCGGAGGTACGCGGCTTGATGCGTGAAAAATTTTTTTGTTGAGGGAAACGCGTGGTCGCTTCGCCCGACGATTATTTTGTATATAATGGGAAGCACGTGTTTTTTGTGGAGGAACCTCTTTAGAGATGATCGAAGTCAAAGGCTTGCAGAAGAGTTTTGGAACGAATAAAGTGCTGTGCGACATCACATTCGAGGTGGAGCGAGGCGATATTTTCGGCATCGTCGGCAGCTCGGGGGCGGGCAAGTCGACGCTTCTGCGCTGCCTGAACGGGCTCGAGGACTATCAGGCGGGAAGTGTCCGCGTGATGGGGCGCGAAGTGCGCGACCTCTCGGCGGGCGACCTCAAGGAACTTCGTCGCGAAATGGGCATGATCTTCCAGAACTTCAACCTGATGGCGCGCAAGAACGTCTCGGAGAACATCGCGTTTCCACTCGAAGTGTGGAAGATGCCCCGTTTGCGGGTTGACGAACGTGTGTCGGAGCTGCTCGAACTTGTGGGGCTGGTCGAAAAACGGCGCGAGCGGATCGGGCGCCTGAGCGGGGGGCAGAAGCAGCGTGTGGGCATCGCGCGGGCGCTTGCCCTGAGCCCCGCGATTTTGCTGTGCGACGAGGCGACGAGCGCGCTCGATCCCAAGACGACGATCTCGATCCTGGGGCTCCTGCGTGACATCAACGAACGCCTGGGGCTCACGATGGTCGTCGTGACGCACCAGATGGAAGTAGTGAAGATGATCTGCAACAAGATGCTCGTGCTGGTGGACGGGCAGTCGTGTTGCGCCGGCTTAGTCGAGGACCTTTTCCTGGCTCCGCCGGAGCCTTTGAAGCGCCTGATCACCGACGAGTACGCCGTGATCCCCTCGGGAGTGAACATCCGCCTGATGTTCCCGCGGCATATCGCCAACGAGAGCGTCGTCACGACGATGGCCCGCGAGTTGGGGGTCACTTTTTCGATCGTGGGGGGGCGCATCGACCGCTACCGCGACACCGTGATGGGTTTTTTGATCATCAACGTGCCGGAGCCCGAGCTCGATCGCGTTTTGAAGTATCTGGAAGAAAACAAGCTCTTCTGGGAGGTGATGGCGTCGTGATCGAGGAGCTGCTGCTCGCCCTGTGGGAGACGCTCTACATGGTCCTGATGTCGTCTTTTTTCTCGCTCGTTTTCGGGTTCGCACTGGCGGTCGTGATGATCCTGACCGGCAAGAACGGCCTGCGCCCGCACGCGGCGCTCTATGGGGTTTTGGATCTCACGGTGAACCTGCTGCGGTCGTTTCCGTTCATCATCCTGATGATCGCGATCATTCCCTTCACACGTTTGATCGTAGGCACATCGATCGGCAGCACGGCTTCGATCGTCCCCCTGACGATCGCAGCCGTGCCCTTTGTCGCGCGCATTATGGAGGCGAGCCTGCTCGAGGTCGACTCGGGCGTTGTGGAGGCGGCGAAATCGTTCGGAGCGACCGATCTGCAGATCGTGTTCGGCGTGATGACGCGCGAGGCGCTCCCTTCGATCGTGCTCAACGTGGCCGTGCTCACGATCAACCTGCTGGGGTATTCCGCCATGGCGGGGGCCGTTGGCGGCGGCGGGTTGGGGGACATGGCGATCAAGTACGGATATAACCGCTTCCAGACGGACGTGATGATCTACTCCGTCCTGATCCTGATCGCGGTCGTCCAAGTGATGCAGATGCTGGGCAATTTCCTTTACAATAAGTTGCGGGGGTGATTTCCTTAAAATATAATGTTCGCGTGTTTTGCCGCAGCCTATTTTCATCTATCTCTAGGGAGGTTTTTGTGATGAAGAAATTTCTTGCCGTACTGCTCGCGCTGGTCCTGACGTCGCTTCTTGCTGCGGGAGCGTTTGCCGCTTCCGATCCCAAGAAGATCATCGTCGGAGTGACTCCTTTTCCGCATAAGGACATCATGGAGGTGATCAAACCTCTTCTGGCCAAACAGGGATACACGCTTGAGATCAAGGAGTTCACGGATTACGTCCAGCCCAACATGGCGCTCGCCGAGGGCGCGATCGACGCGAACTTCTTTCAGCACGTTCCCTACCTCGACAACATGAACAAAGAGAAGAAGCTGAACCTCGTGTGGGTGAGCAAGGTGCACATCGAGCCGCTGGGACTTTATTCCAAGAAGATCACGAAGCTCGCCGAGATTACGGACGGCGCTCGCATCGCGATCCCCAACGACCCCACGAACTGTGCTCGGGCGCTTCGCCTGCTCGCCAAGAACGGATTGGTCAAGATCAAGCCGGGCGAGCTCGTGACGGCCAAAGACATCACCTCGAATCCCAAGAAGCTCAAGATCGTGGAGCTCGACGCCGCGCAGTTGCCGCGCTCGCTGCAGGACGTGACGGCGGCCGTGATCAACACGAATTTCGCCGTCGAAGCGGGACTGATCCCGGCTAAAGACGCGATCGTGATCGAAGATAAAGATTCGCCGTACGCGAACGTGATCGTCGTGCGCAAGGCGGACGAGAAAAAGCCGGCGATCTTGGCGCTCGTGAAGGCGTCGCACTCGCCGGAAGTGAAAAAATTCATCGAGGACGAGCTGATCCCCAAGGGAATCGTCGCCGCATTCTAACAAGGTATTTGCTCCTCATTTTTTGATCTTTTATGAAGAGGGTGCAGGGAGCGCTGGACAAAAAGCTCCCTGCAAACTTTTTTGACTTTGTGATTTCTCTTCGACTCTATTTTAATTTCAAACCGAAATTCCATTTTAGAACCATTTTTTTGTGTCGTGGTGTTTGACGCCGTGCGGGATCAGCGCGTACAATACGTGTTTGAAGCTCGCGCAAAATCTAGAAAAATAGTTTTTTTATCGGTTGGGAGGTGAGGAAATGGTTGAAAACCTGGCACAAAACCTTCGAGACCAGGAATCCGCCGCCAAGGAAATCGTCGCCAAAGCGAAAGCCGAGGCTGCGCGTACGGTTGCGGAGGCACGCGGTATCTCCGAACAGGAAGTGAAGGTGGCGAGGCAAAAGACGCACCGACGCTTTCGCGAGGAGATAGTGGCCGCCGAGAAGGAAGCCGAAGGCAAGGCGACGGCGATTGTGACGGAAGGTAAGGAAAAGGCGGACGCCCACTATCGGGCGGCTTCGTCGCAGGTCGAGGATATCTCCGACTGGATCGTGAAAGAGGTGATGGCGACTTATGGCGTTAGCTGAGATGCAAAAGGCACGGGTTGTGCTTCATAAATCTGTCGCCGACGAAGTGCTCCTCAAGATTCAGCGGCTCGGTTGCTGCGAGTTTGTCGATCAGGAAAAAAGTGCCGCCGACGAAACGTCGAGCGCCGTTCTTTGCAGTCGCCTGCGCCATATCGAAGACCTCCTTGGCGAGACGCGCTACGTGATCCGTTTTTTGGAGCCATACGATTCTTCACCGAAGAAGGGGTTGTTTGCCGCTCCTGAAGGTGTTGATCTCTCGGTGCTCGCGCAGCGAGCGGACGAAAATGAGTTTATGTCCTTTCTCTCGAAAGTGCACGACGTGGACCGCCGTATCTCCGACGCCCGCGCCGCATGCTCGAAAGCGCGCGGTTTCATCGCACAGCTGGAGAATTTCCGAGGAGTTCCGTACCCGCTCGAACTGTTCACCCAGGGAACGGGGCTCGTCGCGGGTGTCTTGGGCACGATCGCGGAGGCGCGGATTGCCGAGATGCAAAAAACCGTCGCCGAGACGCTTGAAGGAATGTCCGAGCTTTACGTGGCCCCTCCAAAACCGGGTGACAACAGCGGAACGCGTCTCGTGGGGTTTGTGTATCGTCGTGTAGATGAGCCGAAGGTAGCGACGATTCTGGAATCGTTCGCCTTTTCGCGTACGGAGGTGGCCAAAGAGTTTTCTGCCTCCGTCGAAGAAGAGATGGCGCGCTATCAAAGCGAGCTCGACACGCAGCTTCGCGTTGAAGCCGAAGCGCTTGCCCAAGCGGAAACGCTTGCCAGCGAGGGACTTGCGAAAGTACGCTTGTCGTCGGACTACTGGAATATACAGAGGGTGCAACTCGAAGCGGCGATCACCGGACAGCAGACCGAACAGATCGCGTTGCTCGATTTTTGGTTCCCGCGCGAATGTCTGGAGTCCATCCGGGGCGTTTTCGCGGAATATGGGGATTACAGCGAGCTGTTTTTGATCGAGCCAGACGAGGGGGAACTTCCTCCGTCGCTGCTCGAAAATGCCGTCTGGTCCCAGCCGGTCGAACCGCTCACCGCCATGTACGGGACGCCGACTTACGGCGGGGTCGATCCGACGCCGCTCATCGCCCCTTTCTTTTTCCTGTTCTTCGGCATGTGTTTCGGCGACGCCGGATATGGGCTGCTGATCTCCGCGCTTTTGAGTTTCCTGATCGTCCGGCATCGATTGAGCGGAACCGTGCGGAAATTTTTCCTGGCGCTCGTGGCGGGAAACCTGGTGGCCGTCGTCTGGGGCGCGATCACGGGATCGTGGTTCGGCGACAGCTTGGACGCGTTCAGTTTCCTGCATTTCCTGCAGCCGCTCAAGCAGGTGCAGATTTTAGATCCCATGAACGACCCGATGACGCTCCTCGTGATTTCGCTCGCGATCGGTTTCGTGCAGATCCTCTTCGGGCTTTCCGTCGGCATGAGGCAAAGCTGGAAAGCCGGGGACAAAATGGGTGCGCTTGCCGACAAGGGAGGGTGGATGGTTCTTTTGATCGGCCTGGTGCTCACGGGCCTCGCGTCCGGTTTCCCCGAAGGCGTGCGTCCGTTGTGTTACGGGGTCGCGATCCTCGGAGCGCTGATCTTGGTCGCCACGCAGGGCCGAGAGAAGAAAAGCTTCTTCGGAAAACTTTTTTCCGGTGTCATGAGCCTGTACAACATCACGGGGTATCTGGGGGACGTCCTGAGTTACAGCCGCTTGCTCGCGCTGGGACTCGGCTCGGCCGCCGTGGGGATGGTCGTGAACCTGCTGGCGAATCTGGTCTCGGGAACGCCGTATGTCGGAGTGCCGCTCGCCGTGTTGATTTTTGTCTTCGGACATCTCTTCAGCGTCGCCGTGAACATGCTTGGGGCGTTCATCCACTCGTTGCGCCTGCAGTACGTCGAGTTTTTCAGCAAGTTCTACGAAGCGAACGGCAGCGATTTCACCCCTTTGCGGATGGAGACACACTACGTACGCGTTACGGATTCTTGAGCTTTACGCGCCCTTAGGGGTGAATTTTTAGCAAACAAGCGAAAAACACTTAATACGGGAGGAATGATTCGATATGGAAGCAGTTCTTGCGAGTATGGCGGATCAACTGGGGCCTGCGCTGGTCATTTTGGGAGCGGCGCTTGCCGTGGGTTTCGCGGGTTCCGGTTCCGCATGGGGTATCGGCATTGCAAATGAGGCCGCCGCGGGGGTCATGACGGAGGATCCGAAGAAATTCGGTTATGCGCTCGTCCTGCTGGCGCTTCCCGGCACACAGGGCATTTACGGTTTGCTGATCGCGGTCTTGGCCTTGCAGAAATCGGGATTGCTCGGCGGAGCGGCCGTGGCCGTCAGCGTCTGGCAGGGACTGGGGATCGCCGTGGCCTGCTTGCCGATCGCGATCGCCGGTTTTTACTCCGCGATCTGGCAGGGGAAATCGTCGGCCGCCTGTATCCTCATGATCTCCAAAAGGCCCGATCAGATCGGTAAGGCGGTCATTCTGCCCGCCATGTGCGAAACGTACGCCGTGTTCGGACTGTTGATGAGCATCCTGATGATGAACGGCGTCAAGCTCTAGCCGTGCCGGACAGGGGGTATAACCATGTCTTTGGCCCATATCACGGCTAAAATCGAAGCCGACGCGCGCCAGGAAGCGGATGAGATTCTCGCCAAAAGCAGAAGCCAGGCGGACGCGATTCGAAACAAGTGCAGAGAAGAGCTCGAACAGCTTGACAAGGCGACGACCGAACGTATCGCCGCGGAGCGCCCGGAGGTGTTTCGCCGGCGTGAGATCGTCGCGAACCTCGACGTTCAGAAGGAGCTGCTGATTACGCGACGTCGCGTGCTGGACGAGGCGTTTGAAAGAGCTCTCGAGAAACTGAACGAGCTTGATGAAGAGCGTTATTTGGCGCTGTGCGAAAACCTGCTTTCCGAGGCAAGCTCGATCGGAGACGAGATTGTGATCGTCAACCCGGCCGAACAATACATCACGGAAAGCTGGATCGAAGAGTTCAACCGGAAGTACAAGAAGGACCTCGTTCTCGGTGAGGGACGGGAGTCGCTGACCGGAGGCTTCATGCTGATTCGCGACCGCATCCGCGTGAACTGTGCCTGGGAGATGTTGCTCAAGGTTTTCCGGGAGGACCGCGAGATCGATGTGGCGAAGAGGTTCCACGAAGCCTGATGGAGGTGGTCTGATGTCCCGCGGGAACGATAGCGGCGGTAGTGCGGAATACGGTTACGCTGTCGCGCGGATACGCGCGATGGAGCCGCGTCTTTTGGGCGCGGCCGTCTATCAGCGGATGCTGGACGCCGAAGATTTGCCCGCAGTCGTGAAGGTGTTGGGCGAGACCTCCTATGCGGCGGCACTCGCGACGCACGGAGGCGACCTACGGTACGATGCGATTCTCGAGGCGGAACTGAACGGCGTCTATGACGAGATTCTCTCTTTCGTGCCGGACAAGTCGCTCGTGGAATTGTGCCGCATCACCTACGATTTTCACAACGTCAAAGTGATCTTAAAGAGCCTTTTCAACACACGTTCGGACGCGGGACGCAAACGGTGGGACCTGCTCACGAACCTGGGCAGCGTGAAGCCGGACGAACTCGTCGAGCGGATCGAAGCGGAGGATTACCACTTGCTGCCGTTTCGACTTGGCCGCATCCTGCCGGACTGCCTGTCGCTTTGGGAGCAGACAAAGGATGTCGTCGAAGTGGAGCGCATTTTGGACGACGCGCTTTACGCGGCCATGCTCGCCGATGCCTCCGCCTTGATGATGCCGGGCGTCTTAAAGTGGGTGCGCGCGCGCATCGACGCCGAGAATTTGCGCAATTTATTGAGGCTGCAACGTTTCGGCATGGAAAGCTCGAAAGCGGCGGCTTTTTTGCACGCGGGCGGCGAACTCGATACGGCGCACTTGCTGGGTCTGCTCGCGGAGTCGTTCGAGAACTGGTCGCGCCAGCTCGTTCACTCCGGATACGGGGCCGCCTTGGCACAGATCACGGAAACCGAGCGTTTCGACGACTTGATGGTGATGCTTGAGAAAGCGCTCGACGATTACGCGACCGACTTGCTGGGGGCGTATCGCTTCAGTTCTTCGGCGCCGGAAAACGTGTTGCTCTACCTCTGGCTCAAGGAGATGGAAGTGAAAAACGTCCGCATCATCCTGGTCTCCAAAGGAGACGCCGCAAGCCGGGAACAGGCGAGGAGGTTGTTGCGCCATGGCTTCGCGTGAACATGTTGCTTCGAACGCTCCAATGGCGGCGATCGGAAGCTACGAAAGCGTGCTGCCGTTTCAGGCCATCGGGCTCGAAGTCGTCGTGATCACCGAGGAGACCGAAGAGAAGATCGCCTCGGAGATGTCGCGCTTCGCTCAAGAAGGGTACGTGATCCTGTTTCTTGAGGAGGCCCTTTTTTCGAAATATCAAGAGGCGGTCGACGAGATCAACGACGCCTCCGAGATGGCGATCATCCCGGTTCCTAATCAGACCGGGTCCCAGGGCGTGGGTTTCGCGACGATCCGCAAGAACGTCGAACGCGCGGTTGGGATGGATATTTTTGGAGTGAAATAACACGATTTTTGGAGGCGATGTGAGTGGCCAAAGCTACGAACATACAAGGATCCATCGCAAAGATATCGGGGCCTCTGGTCGTTGCCGAAGGGATGACCGGGGCGAGCATGTACGAAGTAGTGCGTGTCGGCGACTTGAAACTCGTCGGCGAAATCATCGAACTTAAGGACGACAAAGCATCTATTCAGGTTTATGAGGAAACGTCGGGACTGATGCCGGGCGAACCCGTTGTTGGAACGGGGCAGCAGCTCAGTGTTGAACTGGCCCCCGGCATGATCGAACAGTTTTACGACGGGGTGCAGCGGCCGCTCGAAGGGATCGAAGTCGCGGCGCAAAGCCCCTATATCACGCGCGGAATCTCGGTTCCCGCCATCAGCCGCGAACGCAAATGGGCCTTCGCGCCGAAACTTTCGCTCGGATCTAAAGTCTGCGCGGGTGATGTGCTGGGCGTTGTGCAGGAGACCGCCCTCGTGGAGCACCGAATTTTGGTTCCCTACGGAGTGAACGGAACCCTGAGCGAGATCCAGGGCGGTGAATTTACCGTCGACGAAGAGATCGCGCTGATCGAAGACGAGCATGGTGAGAAGCATTCCGTGAAGATGCTGCAACGCTGGCCCGTTCGAATTCCCCGGCCGGTGGCGCGCCGCTTGCCGCCCGAGGTGCCGCTCACGACGGGACAGCGTGTCGTCGACACGTTCTTTCCGATCGCGCGCGGTGGGACGGCCTGCGTTCCCGGGCCGTTCGGATCGGGCAAGACCGTTATCCAGCACCAGCTCGCCAAGTGGGCCGACGCCGAGATCGTCGTTTACATCGGCTGCGGCGAACGCGGCAATGAGATGACGGACGTGCTCAAGGAATTTCCCGAGCTGGAAGACCCTCGTTCCGGGCATCCGCTCATGAAGCGTACGGTGCTGATCGCGAACACGTCGAACATGCCCGTGGCGGCGCGCGAAGCGTCGGTTTACACCGGAATTACGATGGCGGAGTACGTCCGCGACATGGGGTATTCGGTGGCGCTGATGGCCGATTCGACGAGTCGCTGGGCCGAGGCCATGCGCGAGATCTCCGGCCGCCTCGAGGAAATGCCGGGCGAAGAGGGGTACCCCGCGTACCTGGGGACGCGTATGGCGTCGTTCTACGAACGCGCCGGCCGCGCGATCTGCCTGGGTTCCGACGCGCGCGAAGGTGCCGTCTCCGTCATCGGGGCCGTCTCCCCTCCGGGAGGAGACCTCTCCGAACCGGTGACGCAAAACACGCTTCGCGTGGCAAAGGTCTTCTGGGGGCTCGACGCGCAGCTCGCCTACCAGCGTCACTTCCCGGCGATCAATTGGCTTTCGAGTTACTCGCTCTATTTGGAGCGTTTGGGTGAGTACTGGGACGGCGTCTACGACGGCGAGTGGATGGCGTATCGCGTCGAGGCGATGTCGCTGCTCGAAGAGGAAGACCAGCTCAAGGAGATCGTGCGCCTCGTCGGGATCGACTCGCTTTCCAAGATGGAGCGCATGATCCTCGAAACGGCGAAGTCGATCCGCGAGGACTTCCTCCACCAGAACTCCTTCCACGAGATCGACACCTATGCCTCGATGGACAAGCAGTTCAAAATGCTCCGCAATATCATGACGTTCCACCATTTGGCGGTGCAGGCCTTGAATCGCGGCGCGATGTTACGCGAAGTGATCGACTTGCCCATTCGAGAGGACATCGCCCGCATGCGCTACACGGACGAAAAAGAGCTCGCCAAACTCGACGATCTGGAAAATACGATGAAGACAGAACTTGCGAAATTGACCGCGTTCGGAGGTGAAGAAGATGTTGCCTAAGGAGTACCGCACCGTTTCGGATATCTCCGGACCGCTGATGGTCGTCGAAAAAGTCGAAGAAGTGCGTTACGACGAACTCGCCGAGATTCGCTTGGCCGACGGGCAGACGCGCCGCGGCAAGGTGCTTGAGATTTCCAAGGAAAATGCCCTCGTTCAGATCTTTGAAGGCTCTTCGGGGATCGACGTCGATACGGCCGAAGTGCGTTTCCTGGGAAAGGTGCAGACGCTGCCCGTGTCGAAAGAGATGCTGGGTCGCGTCTTCAATGGGCGTGGCCAGCCGATCGACGG
>JAVBRL010000004.1:0-8652 GCA_031547985.1 Synergistaceae bacterium | reverse complement strand
TCTAAAACAACGGGGGATGGGTAAATGCGCGTTCGTCTCGCGGCCCGGAAAATTTTTTCGCTGGTTTTAATCACGCTGAGTTTATGCGCGGCACTCGCTCCCACTTCTGCGCTTTGCACGCCCCGCACGCTCACGCTTGTCTCGATCAACGATATCCACAGCCACCTGGCGGACGACGCCGCGGGTGGCGGCATCGCCCGCATCGCCAGTGTCGTGCGCGAGTACAAAGAGCAGGACCCCGGCAACACGGTCATCGCGCAAATCGGCGACATCAACGAAGGCGCGCTCTATCACCTCTACGGCGGCTTCGTGGAGATGCGCATGCTCGACGCCGCCGGCTTCGACCTCGGCACGCTCGGAAACCACGAGTTCGACAAAGGCGCCGCCCCCATGCTCACCACCGTCTCCTACGCCCGTATGCCGCTCGTCGTGTCGAACCTCTACGCCCTCGAAGGCGGCTCGCCCGTTCCGGGAGTTCCCCTATACGTCAAAACGTTGAAAAACGGCCTCAAGGTCGGGTTCTTCGGCCTCGTCACGCCGCAACTCGCCGCCGTGGCCGGTGGCGGCTCACAGTATCGCGTCGCCGACCCCGTAGGAGAGGCCCAAAAACGCGTGCACGAGCTTCGCGCGCTCGGGTGCGATGTCGTCGTCGCGCTTTCTCACTGCGGCCTCGACGAGGATATCCGCATCGCGAAGCACGTGCGTGGCATCCACTACATCGCCGGCGGACACAGCCATACGGCGATGAAAGAAGCGCAACTCGTCGCGATGCCTTCCGGCTGGGGCACCTGGACAACAATGATCGGGCAGGCGGGGTGCTACGGGCGCTACGTCTCCCGCGCGCAAATCGCGCTCGACGGGTTCCGGCTCGACACCGCACGTTCGGCCTACGCGCTCGTCCCCATGTCCGCCGGCACCCCCGAGGACCCAGACGTCAAAAAAACGCTTTTCCCCTATCGCTGGATCATGGATGAAAAATTGGGCGTCGCCGTGGCGACGCTCGCGAGCGACCTCGATGGCCGGCGGCAGGCCGTCCGCACCGGCGAGTCGGCGATCGGAAACTTCGTGGCCGACGCGCTGCTGTGGAAGGCGGGCAACGCCGCGCAGATCGCGATGGTCTCCTCCGGCGGCATCCGCGGCGACCGCGTGTTCGCCGCCGGGGCCTTCACGTTGGGAGACCTCTACACGATCTTTCCCTACGGCGACCACCTGTGCTACGTGACACTCACCGGCGCCGAGATCCGCCAGACGCTCGAAATCTCCGCCTCCGCGCTCTCGGCCCCCGGCGAAACGCGCGACGAAAGTACGCGCCCGTCCGACGGCGGCTTTTTGCAGCTCGCCGGACTGCGCGTCGCGCTCGACCTCTCGCAGCCCCCCGCACTGGTCGACAACCAGGGCGCACTGCGGCAAAAAGGTTCGCGCGTCACGGACGTTGCGGTTAAAAAACAAGATGGGACGTTCGAACCACTCGAAGAGGGCCGCACGTACACCGTCGTCGCACTGGACTGGCTCGCCAAGGGAGGCGACAAGCACGTCGTCTTCGCCCAAAAATGGGGCCAAAGCGGCGGGGCCGCCCCCTTGAACGGCGGCGACGTCGACGCCCTGGGCGCATACGCCCGCCACTTGGGGCAAATCGCGCCCCAAATCGAAGACCGCATCGAAATCAAACCGTAAGCGGATCGATCACCGGCAGGGAAAATGAAAACCGGCTGCCGCCTCGGGGCGCGTTTTCCGCCCAGATGCACCCGTCATGCATTTCGATCAGGCTCTTGGCGATGGCGAGCCCCAGCCCGCTACCGCTTTCCCGGCTGCGCGAGACCATGAATGATCGTTCGAAGAGGCGCGACAGATCGCCCGCGGCGATTCCCGGACCATTGTCCTCCAAAAAAAAGACGGCAGCACTCCCATCGCGCCGGAGCCCGAACCGCAGTTCGAAAATTTTGCCGTCCGCACGCGCATACTTTGCCGCGTTGTCCACCAGGTTGTCGAACACCTGCCACAATCGTTCAAAATCCGCTCCAACCTCGACAGTCTCTATGTCATCTTCGATGTCGAGCGACAGCCGCACCGCGTCCCCTTCCCGCGAGAACTCGGCACCGTAGTGGGCAAAAAACGTCTTGATCAGCTCCGCCGCCGACGTACGGACCCGATTCGGCACGATATCTCCCGCTTCCAGGTACGCGAGTGTGAAGAGGTCGTCGAGCCGCTGCTTTAAAAGCAGTGACCGCTGCACGGCAACGTGCGTCAACTCCGCCTGTTCGGGCGACGAAGCTTTTTTCCCCAACAACTGCGTCACACCCAAAATAGCCGCCGCCGGGCTACGCAGGTCGTGCGCGAAATTGGCGAGCATTTCGCGCCTCGCCGCTTCTGAACACAACAGCGCCTCAGTACGCGACGCCACTGCGGCTTCGAGTTCCACATTCCACGATTGCATCTTGCGCCGGCTCTCCGCGTACCTTGCCGCGATACCCATGAAAAGAAACAATCCCATCAGAGCACCACCCGCCGTGGTGAAATGGATCGTGAAGGGACTGTACAGCGTTTTCTCCATGAGGTCGCTCACCCCGCTCACTCCATAGACGATCGCCCCCGCGGTGACGGTCTTAAAAGGGCTCTTCGGCGAACACGTTTGGACAAGGCAGACCCGGAGAATTGTCAGGACGACGATCGCCGCACAAGTACCGCGATTGACAGCGTCGAAGACGATGAGGAACTTCGCCGCCCCCAGAGTGCGGGCAGCGATGTCGCAGGCCATTCCAGCGGACAGAAACACCAGGAGAAACGCGACTACGCGGCGCAGCTTGCCTTGTGAAGATGTTCCGGCCGTATGCCGGTCGCATACTCCGCCGAAGAAGAGCGCGACGGAAACAACCGTCATGACGGAGGAGACGGTGTAACCGATGTTGACGAAATAGCCCTTCGGATCAACAAGGAAGAGCGTGTTGAAGACAACGACACCCCCCGCGAAGAGGTTGCTCAGCGCGAAATACAGGACCGTCCGATCACCGATCCCCTGCCCGCCCTCCGCACGCTCCTTCCGCAGATAGAGCCATGCACAGGCCAGGAGCAACACGAGGCACGCGTGAAACGTCGCCACGGCGACGGCATACCCGAAAGCGTACAGCGGCCGCGAAAGCACCGCGATGCCGTATCGGGGTAACAGGACGAAAAAAAGTGTCGCACTGCCCAGGAAACAGATAGCGATGAAACGTTTCTCCGAAAAAGGCGAGGATTGCGAAGCGGTTTCCATTACTCCTTATACCCTTTGCGGCGAATAAACGAGGACATAACCGACGCCCCGGATCGCCTCAAGGAAGCAAACGCCCCCGGGAGAGCGAGACAGCTTGCCGCGAAGCGCGCTGATGTGGTTCATGAGGTTCTGTTGATTGACCGATGCACCTGGCCGGATGAGGTCCGAAAGCTCGGCGAAGGGGACAGGGATGTTCGGCGTTCGGGCAAGCCGCAGCAACAACGTGAATTCCGTGGCAGTCAGAGACAACGGCTGCCCGTTCAAAGCCACCCGGCGGCGAGCCACGTCAAAAACAAGGGGCTCGAGCCGGATCGCCTTGGACAGGCTCGCTTTCCCCTCGAGCATTTTCAGGCGAATCGAAAGCTCCCGCAGGTCGAACGGTTTGGTGATGTATTCGTCGCCGAGCTCCAAACCAGCCACACGTGACGAAGGCGTATCAAGCGCCGTGATGAAGAGGATGCTGAGGCCCCTACCTCGGGAACTCATAAGCCCTTTGAGCGTAGGTGCGAGATCGAAACCGTTCGCGTCGGGCAACACAACGTCGAGCAAGACGACATCCACCGGCTCGTTTTTTAGAATCCCCACCACCTCCGCCCCGCTTGTCGCACATAGGACCGAATACCCCTCCACCATGAGGTGTTCGCGGCAAACTCGAACAATCTCCGGGTCGTCGTCGACGATCAACAGGAACGGCAGTTCACTTTTCAGCACGCATCCCCCCCTCCTTTTTATACCACCGCCACAGCACTCATATTAAAACATAAAAATTACCCCCTTAACCTCCAGGAATCTATAGGTTCCATCTATTCTATTTACTTCTACACAAAACCACCTTAATAATGATGATACATTTCAAGTTAACTCCCGAGAGAATTTTCCACCGCTGAAAAAAGGTGTGGATCGCATGCGAATGAAGAGAAATATTGCCGCTTCGAAGACACGATGTGAGGAAGGCGACAAGGGGCTCGACGCGACCAGCTCATCGTCGGTACACCTGCGACCACCGATTTGATGAATTTTCCGCACGCTTGCGTCGAGGATAGGCAACCTCCTGTGTGCTACCCGTAGGAGGAGGCGATGCCACAGGCTTTTTTTCCCCTGTCGCCTGAATGGTATCCGAACAAAAACCTTTGAAAATTAATTCCAAAACCTCCGGTTTTCTGGAGGTTTTGGCCGCGCTATTTACTTTCCGCATGTGCGCTTTCTATAATGACAATACACGATAAATTCACTTACAAAAAAACCTCGCGTCTTTAAAAAGGGAACGTGGGAAAAATAAATATTTAAAGGCAAAAAAGAGAGGGGAACCATGCACATGAAGAGTAGGCTTTTTCGATTCGGCTTTTTGATGCTCTGGGCGGGGGCGATGCTCTGCGCGTTTGAGGGAGGCGCGTACGCGGTACCGCCGAATAATTGGCATTTTTTATACAACGTCACTCTCACGGCGGACGGGGTGGGCATCCCTCTGAATCCACCGCTACCCCAAACCGTCGGCCCAACAGCGAACAGCTCCGCGACGATCCCAAGCACCACGACGAGCGTGACCGTCACGGTGGAGCTCGTGGACGCGAACAACTTGACCGTAAACGGCACCGCCGTCCCTGTGGCTATACCCCCCCCCGACCCTTCCATCACGCTCAATTGGCCGCTGGCGAATAACTCTATCGTAGTCATCGCGCGCAACGGCGCGCACACCGATACCTTCACCATCACCCGCGCGGCTCCGTCCGGCGATTCCACCATCCCCGTCACGGGGTTCATCGTGAGTCCGGACGTGATGTCGCTCGACCTGGAAGGCAAGAGCAAAGACCACGTTGTCGGCATCATCACGCCCTCCAATGCGACGAACCAAGGCGTCTTATGGAAAGTGGAACCGGCCGGCATCGTAAAGCTCGCCCACACGAGCAGCAACTCGGGCGAGAAGGTCAAGGTGACGGCGTTAAAAAACGGCTTCGCGAAGATCACGGGCACGACTTGGGACGGCAACCATTCCGATACCTGCGACGTCACGGTGGGGGGCTTGTCCCTGGCCGTGGCCCCGAATGAGAGCGAGCTCGAGATAGGAGAATCCGTCCTTTTGGAGGCCGTGACGACGCCCTCGGGCGCGTACGATGGGGGGTTCGTCTGGTCGAGCGATGTCGGCGCGGACCAATTGCAGATCGTCTCGCAGGACCGAAACGGCGCGAGGTGCCTCGTGAGGCGAGCCGGCAACTACATGAGTGCGACCGTCACCGCGAAGGCGACAGCCTCCCCGGACCTCGAGGCTGGCTGCCACTTTCCTGGCGGCGACCTCTACATCAAGCTCTCCCCAACCCTCGGCATCAAAGGCGGAGTGCTCTACGCCGCCTTCGAATGGGAAGGGACCTGGCAGGCGACCTTCAGCACCCCAGCCGACAAAAATTACCACAGCTTCATGCGATGGCCGTACAAAACGGTTGATGTCGCAACCATTACCCTCTATAAAGCCGTCCGAAACGCCGATGGAGAATGGGGACGAGGAGAAGAGGCCTCATCGGCCCACTACTCCGACGTGGACACCCAAAAACCTTTTACAGGCAGCCTGAACCTCAGCGACCTTCCAGAAGGAGAATATTTTTTAGTGCTAGCTGCCGACAGTTTCGGCCCCCCACAGGTAAGGGGAATATCAACTCGCGTATTCACCTACGGCGGCGGGGGCTCGTCGAGCTGCCTGGACGCGGGGCTCTTCATGCCGGGCGCGATGCTGCTGCTGCCGCTCGCGATGGCCAAGCTCGCGCGTGGAACGCGGAAAAAATAACGTGACGACAGGGAGGAAAAAGTCATGCACTTGAAGAGTAGGCTTTTGCGATCCGGCTTTTTGATGCTTTTGGCGTGTTTGGCGGGGGCGATGCTCCTCGCGCTTGCGGGCGGCGCGCAGGCGGCGGGGGCGTGGAATTTTTTAACCGACGCCACCCTCACGGCGAACGGGGTGGGCGTTCCCCTGAATCCCGTCTTCACTTCGCAAGACAACACGGTAAATCGCAGCTCCGCGATGATCCCCTACTCCGCAACGAGCGTAACCATCGCGGTGACAGTGGGAGTAGGTAATTGTGACGTCACCGTCACCAACGTGGGCGTACCACAACAAAAAAACCTCAATGCTAATGACACGTGGTATTTCACCGTGAGCAACCTCGCCGTCGGGGCCAATACAATCGAGATAGACGCCTCTGTCAATGCAAGCCCAGAAGACGCCCCCTTCACCATCACCGTCACCCGCGCGGCGGCTCCTCCCAGCGATCCAACCATCTCCGTCACGGGGTTCATCGTGAGTCCGGACGCGATGTCGCTCGACCTAAAAACCAAAAGCGTGGACCATGTCGTCGGCATTATCACGCCGGACGACGCGACAAACAAAAATATCTACTGGAGCGTCTCGCCGGATAGCATCGTCAAGCTAAGCGCCGGAAGCAGCGCAGCGGGCACGCCGATCGTGGTGACGGCGTTGAAGAACGGCACGGCGACGATCACGGGCACGACGTGGGAGGGCAACCACAGCGACACGTGCGCCGTGACGGTAGGGAACCTCTCCCCTTTGAGCGCCGTCGTCTCCCCAAGCACGGCGACCGCCGTGAGCGGAGACAGCGTGACGTTCACGGCGACGGCGAGCGGCGGCACGCCCCCGTACGCGTACCAGTGGGCGAAAAGCGGCAACGCCATCGCCGGGGCGACGGAAAGCGCCTTCACGATTGGCAATGTGATCTCGGGCGACGCAGGCACGTACACCTGCACGGTGACGGACGACGCGAAAGCGACGGCGAGCGCGAGCGGAACTCTGAACGTCGTCTCAAGCGGCAGCCTCACCCTCACCGCGGACCCCGCCTCTGATAGATGTAAATTGACGGCGACGCTGAAGGACCCCTTTGGAAACCCCATCCCGGGGTACACCGTCACGATATCCTGCAATAATAAGTTCGAGAAGAAAACGACCGACCAAAAGGGGAATGTGGAGTGGAACACCGGCTCGAACAGTCTCACTTCCAGTACTATCTATAGCGCCACAGCCACGGCTGGGGGTTTCGCAACGGCAACCGTCTCGTTCACCACTAGTTACGAAAGTGCCAGCGAGTGCATCGGCGGCGTGAGCGACTCGGGTACGCGCGGCGGGGGCGACAAGGGGCTCAACGCGACCGCGCTCGTGGTCGTCGTCGTCGCGCTGGCGGCCACCGGCTTGATACGGCTTCCGCGCACCGCGCGGCGCAGGGGGTAGGCGAGCCCGCTCGAAAACGAAAAACCGCCCTATGTAAACCGACGGCCCCCATGCGAAAACCTGGGGGCCGTTTTGGGTTGCAGAAAAATTCGCGTGAATCTTCACTTGAAAAACGGCAACATCGCCTTGAACGGCTCCGTGCCCGCTTTACCCAGCAACTGATAGACGACGCTCTCGGTCGACAGCACCAGCGCACCCGCCCGACGCATGGCGTCGAGCGCCACCGCGCTGTTTTCAGCCGTACGGCTGCCGACTGCGTCGGAGACGACGGCCACCGGCATGCCATCGTCGAGCATATCCATCACGGTCGCCTCGACGCAGATGTGCGCCTCGATCCCCCACACGACCGTGACGATATTCTCGTGCCACGGCTGCAGGAAATCCTTGAAACCCGGTTCGTCCAGGCACGAAAAGTTCACTTTCTCGAAACGCTTCGCCTCCGGCGGCAAAGCACGCATCAATTCCGCGTCCGTGCCGCCGATTCCCTTGGGGTACTGCTCGGTATAAAAGAACGGAATATCCATCAACCTCGCCGCAGCGAGCAGGCGCAGTGAATTCTTTCGTATTTCTTCGTTGCCGTAAATATGCGAAAACAGCTTCTCCTGAATATCCACCAACAGGAAACGCACTTCGTCCGCATGCAACCGGCGCAATTTTTTCATCGCGATCTTTCCTCCACCTCTCGAAAAATTTTCCACCCCCAACAGTATATCCGTTCTTTTCAGGGAAAATTCGCAATAATCCGCCTTCGTAGATGTGATACACTACGCGCACGAAAGGCTTTCACAAAGTTTTTTCAAAACGGAGGGATCGTCATGGCCGAAAAAACGGAAAACCGCAAACCCAACAACAACAATAACAACAACGACACCTCGCGCGCCCAACCCGCGCCGAACGGGAACGGCGCTGAAAATAAAGAAAGAGCCCCCGCGACGCGCAAGATCGGGATCACGGAGACGTGCTTCCGCGACGCCCACCAGTCGATCATGGCCACGCGCCTCAAAAACGAGGACATGCTCCCCATCGCCGAAGCGGTGGACGAAGTCGGCTACCACTCCGTCGAGATGTGGGGCGGAGCCACGTTCGACAGCGCCATGCGTTTCTTGGGCGAAGATCCGTGGGAGCGCATGCGCGAAATCCGCAAACGCCTCAAGAAGACGAAGATGCAGATGCT
>JAVBRL010000122.1:0-6094 GCA_031547985.1 Synergistaceae bacterium | reverse complement strand
GAGAACATTTCAACTCCAGCGCTAATCGTAAGAATTCGATTTTACGCTTCAACAATTTTTACAACTGGGTAAAGCCTCATAAGGCTCTAGAGGGAGCTACCCCGGGCGAAAAGCTTTCGGCCTATTTTTTCCCAGATTGTGTAAACAACGCTGGACTTTCTTACATATAATGTACCTGCGCGACCGGATGGGCGAGCAGGGGTGAAACGGCGCGCACGAAGGCGCAGATTTCGTCCGCCGTCAGATCGGACCGGACGTTTTGAATCGAAACGGTGCGGTGACGCGCACGGCCGTCGGGGAAATGCCCGACGCAGAGCTGAATCGCGATACGGCACGCGACGAGTTCGAAACGTGCAATATAAAACATGAAAAAATCTCCTCTCGAGAAAAAATCCCCCCATAAGATAAACTGCGCTGACAGGTCGCGAAACGCAACCTTGATTTAATAGAACGGATGTGTTTATAATGCATGGTTATTTCCCTGCTTCTTCGAGGAACGAAGAGGCCAAAAGTCCATAGGGAGGAGGTGAATCACGTGCGACCGTACGAACTGGTAACGATCCTGGAACCGGAACTGGAAGATCATGTGGCGGTGAGCAACGAAATCGCCGAGGTCGTGCGCGGATTGGGAGCGGAGGTCGAGAAGATCGACCTCTGGGGCATGAGAAAGATGGCCTACCCGATCAAAAAGCGCGCCGAGGGGTATTATATCCTCTACACGTTCAAGCTTGTGCCGGATCAGATCCGCGAGCTCGAACGCGTGCTTGGGCTCAAGCCCCAAGTGCTGCGCCATCTCGTCGTCAATCTCGACCCGCAGTAAGGAAAGGGGAGAGTTTTATGTCGAGAGGTTTCAACAGAGTCATTCTGATGGGTAACTTGGCCCGCGACCCCGACGTCCGTTTCACGCCCAGCAAGCAGAAAGTGGCGCGCATCACGGTGGCGGTGGGGCGGCAGTGGAAGAACAAGATGACTGGGGAGCTGCAGAGCCAGACCGACTTCATCCCCGTCGTAGCGTGGGGTTTCTCGGCCGACCTGTGCGAGCGCTACCTGAGGAAGGGGCGACCCGTTCTCGTGGAAGGGCGCATGCAGGTGCGTGATTTCGACGATCCCAAAACGGGCACGCATCGCTGGGTCACGGAGGTGGTGGCGGAGAACATCACCCTCGTGAGCGGTGGCCGGCGCGATGACGAGATGGAAGGTGCTCCTCGCCCCGCGACCAGCGGCGCGTCGTCGTTTTCGGCTCCGGCCTCCTCGCACGGAGCGTCGGATTTCACGGGGGCGGATATCGGCAGCCTTCGCGACGAAGCCGGCTTCGAGGACGAGTTCCCGCTCGATTTTTCGGAAACGCCCGAGACGGATTCGGACGTGGATATTCCCTTCTAGGAAGGAGTGAACGGTTCGTTGGACAATCAATTCAATCGCAAACGGCGCAAGAGACGGCCGAAGGTATGTCATTTCTGCGTGGAAAAGGTGACCTCCGTCGACTACAAAGAGGCGGAGAAGCTCAAGAAATATGTCACGGAAAGAGGCAAGATCGTTCCGCGTCGCGTGACGGGGACGTGCGCGAAACACCAGCGCCAGCTCACGAGTGCGATCAAGCGCGCCCGTATGATCGCGCTGCTTCCGTTTACCGCCGACTGATTTTTTTTCGGTTTTCGGCGTCGTTTAGGAGCGGTTACTGGAGTGAGGGGCAAGGGCGTGATCGTTTGCCCCTCATGTTTATATTGGGAGAGCGGGAAATGTCGGTAAAAGCGTTCCGATGAGACAACTCGAGTGGATTTTCTGGCCGGCCCTGGGCATTGCACTCTTTTTGTTTGGGAGTGCTTTCCCTCTGTTGGGAGGCGTCGCCATGCTCGTGATGCCCGCCGCGTCGATGATCCCCTATTTTCGCCTGGGGGCGAACGCGGCCGTCGCTGGTGTGGGCGTCGCGTTCGCGGCGGTTGTCTTCAGCTCGGGAATCGAATACGCGCTCTTTTACGCAATGATGTTCGGCGTGCTGGGGTTGGCGTTGGCGTTTATCGCTAAACGAAGCCAAACGATTTCCGACTACCTGATCCCCGGCATTTTCGTTTCGACGCTTGCCAAGCTTGCGGTGATGGTTATATTGGGGCGTACCGTGGGTATTAACCCTTTTGCGGTCGACACGCGTACGGTCGAACACGTGACGAAGGCGTTGTCCGATTTGCCCGGCAGCACGGCGCTTCCGGGGCTGGGGAGCGCGCCACTTGCCGACCAGATCGCGCACATCGCCTCGACCGTCTCGCTTTTGGTGCCGTATATGGTTGTGATGGTGGCGGCGGCGGACACGGTGTTGAGTTTCGTGATCGCCAGCATCGCTTCGGCGTCGCGCAAGGAGGATTCCGAGGCGGTATCCGAGGCCGGTGAGGCGGGCGCCACGCGTTCGAAACTGCCGCACTTTGCGCCGATCGGCGAGTGGCGTTTCCCGAAGAACGTCGTCTGGGCTTTCGTGGCGGCGATGGTCTTCGCAATTTTGGAATATTTCAACCCCGAAAGCCGCCTTTTCAAGATGCTTGCGCTGAACCTCGAGGAGATCTCGCGCGTGATCTTTCTCATCCAGGGTATCTCGCTCATGTGGTTTTTTATGGAACTTCGCGGATGGGCGCGCCCTATCCGCGTTGCGGCGGTCTTTTTGGGAGTGGGGATCTCGGTTTTTTCCTATATGCTTTCGATGGTGGGTATTTTCGATCTCTGGTTCGATCTGCGTTCGCGCATAAGGAGGCATGACGCATGAAGGTGATACTGCTGCAGGACGTGTCCAAATTGGGGCGCAAGGGGGATTTGATCGAGGTATCGGACGGATATGCCCGGAACTTTCTCTTCCCCAAGGCCTTGGCCGAAGAGGGTACGGAGGCGAAAGTCAAAAATTGGGCCCTCGCGCAGGAGCAAAAAAAATTGCGCGACGATAAGCTCCAGAAGCAAGCGGTGGAGCAGCAGAAACAGATCGGTGGCAAGAGCGTGGCCGTGTCGGTCAAAGCGGGCGAGGGTGGGCGGCTTTTCGGCAGCGTCACGTCGGCCCAGGTCGCCGAGGCGATCGCACAGCAGCTGGGTGTTGCGATCGACAAAAAAGAGGTCAAGCTGCCGGACCAGCTCAAGCAGCTCGGGAGCCATCCATTTAAAGTCCGCCTCTACCCGGGAGTCGAAGCGGAGTTGACGCTGCTTCTGGAGGGGCAATAGGTGCCCGACGATCTATTAACACGTGTGTTGCCGTACAACCTCGAGGCCGAACGGGCCGTCATTGGCGCGTGCCTGCTGGATGTCGACGCACTTTCGATCGCCTCTGAGGCGCTTAAAAGCGACGATTTCTACGACCAGCGACACGCCGCCGCTTTCGATATGATGCTCGAGATGTACCAGAAGGGCAAGGCCGTGGACTCCGTCACGTTCTGGGAGGAGATCTCTCGTCGTGGCCTTGGCGAGCGCCTCGGGGGGCAGTCGTTCGTCGCTGCGACGATGGATGCGGTGACGACGACGGCCAACGCGCTCTTTTACGTCGACATCGTGCGCGACAAGGCCGTCCATCGCCAGCTGATCCGTGCGGGGAACGAAATCGTGCGCATGGGGTACGCCGAGGATAAAGAAAAAGAAACGATTCTCGAAGAGGCCGAAAGCCTCGTCTATCGGATTGCGCGCACGGGCGGCGACTCCCGCATGCGCCCCGTGAAGGACCTTATTGTGGCGGTGAGCGATCAGATCCAGGAGCGTTCGCGCCTGGCTGGGGGAATCACGGGGGTTCCCTCGGGGTTTGCCGACCTCGACCGCGTGCTGGCGGGGTTTCAGCCGGGGAGCCTGAACATCGTCGCCGCGCGCCCGTCGATGGGGAAGACCGCCTTCGCGCTCAACATCGCGCAGCACGCGGCGATCCGGGAAAAAATTCCCGTGGTGGTCTTCAGTCTCGAAATGGCGGCCGAACAGCTCACGATGCGTCTTTTGAGCGCCGAGTCGCGCGTGAACCTCTTCGATCTGCAACGCTCGGGGAAACTCGAGCGGGACCACTGGAATCGCTTGACCGAGGCATCGGCGGCGATTTCAGGCGCGCCGCTTTACATCGACGACAGCTCGCTGCTCTCTCCGATGGACCTTCGCTCGCGCTGTCGGCGCTTTTTCGCGAAAAGCCGCGCGGAAGGGCAAAACGTCGGCCTGGTGGTGGTCGATTACCTGCAGCTCATGAGCGCCTCGCGCAAGACGGACAACCGCCAGCAGGAGGTCTCCGACATCTCGCGCGACCTCAAGGGGATCGCCCGCGAGTTCGGCGTGCCGGTAATCGCGCTCTCGCAGCTGTCTCGCGAAGTGGAAAAACGAGGGCAGGACAAGCGCCCGCAGCTTTCGGACCTGCGCGACAGCGGAGCGATCGAGCAGGACGCCGATACCGTGCTGTTTTTATACCGGGAGTCGTACTATAAAGAGATGGCCGACGACGACCCCCAAGGGTCGCTCGCCGAGGTGAGCGTGTCGAAAAACCGCAACGGGCCGACGCAGAAAAACATCCCGCTGACGTTTCTGCGGGAGTTCGCGCGCTTCGAAAGCCGCGCGCGTTATAATCCGGCATTTTGACGATGCCGCCGCATATCCGTTATGGATTAAAATATTTGCTTGAGCGTTTTTATTTTTCATTTTTTCATTGTCGTTTTTGAAATAGGGGGAGACGGTTTTGGCTGACAAAATGTGGGAGATTTTGCGCTTTCTCAAACCACCTCAACAAGGGGAGGCCGAGGGCGTTTCGGACGAAGCGGCCGAACAGAAAAGCCGCATCGATACCCGCCTGACCGAAGCGTTGCAAGTGGTCGAAAAGGCCGCCGATATCGCGTCTCGCAACGAGGAAAACGCGTCGTCCGAGCGCGCTTACCTCACGAACCTGGTCGAAGCGTCGCGCGTCGCGCGCAAAAACGCAACGGAGCACGACCCCGTACCTTCGGAGGTGTTGGAAGAGCCCCCGCTTGCGGACGCAGGGGACGCGCCCGCGGATTCCAACGAAGCGCCAAACGTCGAAACATCCGAGCCCCCCGTGCCGCAACCCCAACCGGAAGCCGTCCCGCCAAGCGCCAAGGCCGCGCCGCGCGAACCGGACCGGCCTACCGTCGCGGGGCTCCTGCGCGCGAAGGAGTCCATCCTCGAACGACACGATCGCAAAACATCCTCTTTGCTCGAACGTTCGCCGAACGGCGAAGCGCCTTCGTCGACAGAAAGCGCTGCACGGCCTTCTCTGGGAGATACCGCGAGAAATTTGAAAAATATCCCCATCGGCGATATCACGCCGAACCCTTTCCAACCGCGTCTCAAGGTGGACGAAGGAGAACTCGAGGAACTTGCGGAGTCGATCCGCGAAGTGGGCGTGTTGCAACCGATTCTCGTGCGCCAGACTCTTTCGGGCTATCAACTGATCGCCGGCGAGCGCCGCTTGCGCGCCGCGCGCAAGGTGGGGCACGCCACGATCCCCGCCCTCGTGACGGAAGTCGACGCTTTCTCGCAACAACTCTTCGCCCTGATCGAAAACCTGCAGCGGAAAAACCTCTCCGCTGTCGAAGAAGCGCGCTGTCTGCAGGACATCGTCGACCGCTCCGGCTGGAGCCAGGTCGAGCTGGCCAAACGCCTCGGGCGTTCCCAGGCTTCGGTGGCGAATAAGATTCGCCTGCTCAAACTCGATTCGGACGTTCAGGAACTCGTGATGACCGGCAAGCTGGGCGAGCGCCAGGCGAGGTCTCTCTTGGGACTTCCGACGGCGGATCAGAAGGACCTCGCGCAGCGGGCGGTCGAAGAGGACTTGAGCGCGCGCGACCTCGAGGTCCTGACCGAAAGCCGCATCGGCCGCGAAAAGGTGACGAAAAAATCGCGCGCTGTTTCGCGCAGGGAATCCTCGCCCGTTGCGACCGGTGAGACGGGCGAGCTGCTGCAGGATCTCTCGGCCCTGATCAACAAATACCGCAACCGCGGCATCCCCGCTCAATGGAAGGTGCGGGAGCTGGCGCAAAACGCGCTCGTTGTCGAAATCATCGTCGACCTGAAGGACAAGGAGCCGAAGGCCTGATGGCCGGACCCAAAACGCCCAAAATGGGCAAAACGCAAAAAAAACAACCCC
>JAVBRL010000182.1:0-4222 GCA_031547985.1 Synergistaceae bacterium | reverse complement strand
AGCAACCTGGAGTACCTCTTTGCCCCGCTCGTTCGCAACGACCCGGTGCTCGACAACGCGTACCTCGGCACGCCGACGGGCATTTCGTACAGATTCTCGCAGTACAACAACTACAACGCGCAGTATGACCCCCGCACGCGACCCTGGTTTGCGCAGGCGCTCGCCGCGGGGATCGTTGGGCGCGAAGTATGGCTCGACAGCTACGTCGATTCGTATGGCGACGTCTGCGTCACGTGCGCGAAGGCGTTCCGTGGGCCACAGGGTCAGTGGGCCGGTGTCGTCGCCTCCGACATCTACCTGACCAGCATGAAGGAAAAAATCCTCACGGCGCGCATCGGCAAGAGTGGCTACGCGTTTTTGGTCGACGGCGAGGGCACGATCCTCGTCCACCCTGATTACGTGTCGCCCGCAAGCGCGTCTTCGGCCGACCTCGCTGCCTTTAATCCGACACCTCTGAGGCCGGCTGAGGGGCGTCCCCCTGTCGACCCCAGTTATGCGGCGCTGCTTCGCAAGATGGCCGCGCTGCAAGAAGGGATCGGCATCGCCTCGATCGACGGCAAGCCGCACTATCTTGCTTTCAGCCCCCTGAAGGAGACGGGATGGTCGCTGGGTGTTGTCGTGGAGCTTGGCGAGATCGTCGCTCCCGCCGAGGCGATCAAGGGCAAGATCGACGCGGCGACGCAAGAGGCGCAGGAGTATATCCGCCTGACGCTCTCCTCGGTGCTGTCGCGCTTTATCATCATCTTCGCCCTCGTGACGATGGCGATCCTGATCCTGGCGTTTGTGCTCGCGCGGAGCATCACACGCCCGATTAAAACGCTGGCGGGCGAGGTGACGCGCATCGGCGAAGGAGACCTCGACCACCAGGTGCGCGTGGAGTCCGCCGACGAAGTGGGTGAATTGGGACTTGCCTTCAATAAGATGGTGCGCGACCTGAAGGCCTATACGGAGGGGCTTGCTGCCTCGATGGCGGAAAAAGAACGCATCGCGAGCGAACTCGAGCTCGCCGCCGTGATCCAAAAGAGCATGCTGCCGCGCGTGGAGGACTTGGCGATACAAGATCTGGACCTGTACGCGGAGTGCGTCGCGGCCCGTGAAGTGGGGGGCGATTTCTACGACTGTTTCTTCATCGACGAGGCGAAAACTCGCCTGGGCTTCCTGATCGCCGACGTGGCGGGCAAGGGGATCGCGGCCGCCATGTTCATGGTCGTGAGCATGACGGCGATTAAAAACCAGCTCATGAGGGGGCTCGACCCCGGTGAAGCTCTGCGAAAAGCCAACGACGAGCTGTGCGGCGAAACGAAGGACAGCAACATGTTCGTGACCGCTTTCCTGGGGATTCTCGACACGCGAACCGGTGAAGTGTGTGCCGCGTCGGCGGGACATAACCCGCCAGTCCTTTGCCGTTGGGGACGAAAGCCCGAATTTCTGGATGCTCCCACGAACATCCCGCTCGGGGCCTTCGAGGGCGTTGCGTTTGCTGAAAAGCCCCTGCGGCTTGAGGAGGGAGACATGCTTTTCCTCTACACGGACGGGGTCACCGAGGCGATGAACGAACGCTTCGAACTCTTCGGCAACGAACGCTTGCTCGCTTGTCTGGATCGTGCACCGGAAGCGGGCTCTCGCGAGTGTGGCCTTGCCGTCGTGGATGCGATCGCCGGCTTCGTCGGCGGCTCGGAACCTTCGGACGACCTCACGCTGCTGGCGCTCCGCCGTCCGCGTCCATGAACGAACAGGCCGAACGGACGGCGCGGGTACGCAAACTCCTTTACGTCAGCTCCGTCGTAATCGTCTGTTTGGTTTTGCTCTTTTTGTGGATCGTCTTTGCCGGCCAAGGAGAGCAGGAGCGGACACGGGTGTTCTTCCTCGCGATTCTTGGAGGGTGCGCGATCTTGTCGCTTTGCCTGTTCGTGGCGCGAGGGGAGATCTTCGACGACCGCGACGGGTGCGTGCGCGAACGGCAGATTGTGACGGTCTTCGTGACGCTGCTTTGCGTCCTGCAGCTCACGTTTGGTTTCGCCATGTACGCGCAAGGGCAGACGAAACTCCTGTTCGACTCCTATACGAGCGCGGGGGCTCTCGCGAAAACATTTTCGACCCGTTACGAAGCGTCGCCTATGAGCCCGGAGATGCTTTCGACCGAGCTTGTGCGCCTGGCTCGCGAACACCCTGAAATTGCGCGTATCGACATTGTTGTGCCTGGGCTCATGGATCACGACAAGCATGGCAAGATCCTCTATTCGAGTGCTCCCGCATTTGTGGGGAGGGACTCGTCCTTCGACGCCAAAAATGCCTATCGTTTCCCACTGCCGGACGGCCGCCTGCTCGTTATGCGTACGTCGCTCGAGTACAATCGCCACCTCGTCCTTCAGATGCTCGTTTCTCTTGCCACTGTCATGGTCACATCGCTTTTTTTCGCCGTGGAACTGGCGCTTTTCGTGCTGCAGCTTGTGCGTTCGAGCTGGCGGGGCGATGGCGAGCTCGCCGGCGGCGGACTGGCAGTGCTCCGATACGTCCGGCAGATCGCGTTTTTGTTCTTTTTGGCCTCGAGCCTTTCGGCGTCGTTCGTGTCCGTGCTGGCGAAGTCGCTCGGCAGCCGCCTGTGGGGGCTCGACCCCAACGTCGTCGCGGGTTTTCCCCAATCGACGGAGACGCTTTTCACCTGTTTTTCCATTTTCGCCACAACGGTTGTGATCGAGCGCAAGGGGTGGAAGGCCTCGTTTTTGGGAGGGCTTTGCGCTTTTGCAGCCGGTAACGTACTTTCGGCCTGGAGTGGGACGCTCGCCGCCTTCCTCGTCGCGCGGGCTCTCGTGGGCGTGGGGTATGGGCTTTGCTGGATGACGCTTCGCAACTACGCGCTTTTTGCCGTCACGCCCGAGCAGAAGACGCGCGCCTTTTCGCACCTCAACTCGGGGCTTTACGCGGGGTACTGCTGCGGGTCGCTGGCGGGCGCGATCCTGGCCGAACGCTTCGGTTATGGGCCGGTGCTCCTTCTGGGTTCGGTCTGCGCGATTGCGACAGCGCTGCTGCTGTCGCGCTTTAAAAACGCCACCTACGCGGCCCCAGCGCGACACACGGACGCGAGCGAAGGGCCCGCGTCCACGCGCCCGGGCGGACGCGACTGGGTGATTTTACTGCTGTTCGTTTTTTTGATGATCCTGCCGAGCTGCGTGGTCGAAGCGGGGTACCTGGGATACTACCTGCCGATCTACACGACGGAGTCGGGGCGCGGGGTGACGGACGTGGGCCGCGCGAACCTGCTCTACTGCGTGGCGATGATTTATGCGGGCCCGCTGTTTTCCGATTGGATCGCGACACGCTTTCGCGTGGAGTATTGGAACCTCTTTTATAACGCGCTACTGTGCGCGGGGCTTATCGCGCTGGGAGCGACGGCCGGTTTCGCGCCTGCACTGCTGGCGGCGGGGCTTTTCGGCTTCGCCGACAGTTTCGGCTTTGTAGCCCAGAATCACTATTTTTTGAACTTCAAGGCCGTGCGCTGGCTCGGTGAGGGGCGCTCACTTGCCTATCTGAGCTTCGTGAAAAAATTCTTTGCCATGCTGGGGCCGATCGGTTTCGGCGTCGCCATGAGCTTCGGGATTCGCGGGGGGCTTGCTATAATGGGAGTGTCTTTCGGAGCGGCCCTCGCTCTGTTCGCGCTTGTTTTTTTCGTCGCGGGGCGCGAGGGGGCGTGAATTTTTTATTCTTAATATAGAAGGGGTGTGGGTGTTCATGTTTCGCAAGGACAAGGAAGTGACGAACCGCGCGTGGATCGACGACATCTTGAAAAAAACGGAGTATCTCGAACTGGGGCTGTGCGGCAACGACATGCAGCCGTACGTTGTGCCTCTGAATTTCGGCTATGACGGCGAAAATCTCTACCTTCACGGCGCAGCGCGCGGACTCAAGCTCGACCTGATCCGCGAAAACCCGCGCGTGTGTTTTCAGATCACCCGGGACACGGAGGTCGTCCGCAAGGAACAGCCGGCGGATTTTTCCATGAAGTACCGCAGCGTCACCGGTTTTGGCGTGGCCCAGATCCTCGAGGACGCGGGCGAAAAACGCGCCGGCCTCGTCTGCCTGATGAAGCACCTGGAAGGTCCCACGGAGCCCCTGCCCGACGCCGCGATCGCCAAGACGGCCGTGATCCGCGTCAAAATCACCGAGATCCACGGCAAGATCAGCAACTACCCGCACCCGGAAAGGCCCGACAAAGAGCCCGGCT